>JBJTBB010000028.1:0-3281 GCA_046091125.1 Planctomycetaceae bacterium | reverse complement strand
ATGCCCGCGTGAATCGCTCTGCCGTGACAGTCGATGCGGTGCCATCCGGAGGCCTCGGGACACAGGGAGTGGCTCAAGGACCGGCTTTGCATGCCGACCGTATTCCAACGTCATCTGCAATCGCCGCCGAGAGGCCCAACGCGTTCGGAGCCGATGTGTTCGGTGCCGATGCGCATGTCAGGCGTGCCGCGAGTATTCGCTCCCGGTCCGTTCTGGCGGACGTTTCTCAACTGGTGCGACCCCGAATCCCGAACAGGGTGCTCTCCACCGTCGCGGCCGCCGCCTGGCGGACCGCCGGCCGCCCCGCTGACGCCGGGCGGTTTCTCTGGCTGCTTGCCGGGACGGCCCTTGTTGCCGTCAGTTCCAGCGTCACCAACCAGATTCTGGAACGTGGCAGCGATCGCCTGATGAGACGGACGTCGGGCCGCCCCATCGCTTCCGGGCGACTCGGGGTTCGGGAGGCCTGGGTGGCGAGCATCGCGTTCCTGACTGTCGGTGGGGTCATTTGCGTGATCGCCTCCGGCTTTGGGGCCGCGGCGGCGGCGCTTGCGACATGGCTCGTCTACGTGGTCCTGTACACGCCTCTCAAGCGGTCGACTCCTCTGAACACCGCGGTTGGCGCCGTCGCCGGCGCCCTTCCGGTGGCGATCGGCTGGTTGGCGGCCGACGGACCGGATCGCCTCTGGGCAGGGGACGCGCGGGGATGCCTGGCGGTCGGTGGACTCGCGACCGTGCTGTACCTATGGCAGTTTCCCCATTTCATGGCGATCGCATGGATCTACCGTGGGCAATACGCTGCCGCAGGCATGCGTATGTTGACCGTGGTCGATCCTTCCGGACTGCGGGCGGCCGGACAGGCACTGGCTGCGGCTCTGTCGATGGTGCCGGCGTCGCTCGTCTTGTCTGTCCCATCGGGTGACGTCCGAATGTTTCTGTCTGCATCCGTCGCTTCGACCGTGTATCTTCTGGCGACGATCCGGTTCGCGCTGCGTCGAGATGATGCATCTGCCCGATTCTTGCTTCTGTCTTCACTGGGCGCTCTGATCGCCCTGCTGACGGCGGCGATCGTATTCGGTCCACCCCTTCCCACCGCCTGACCATCTTCACCTCGGACGTTTCATGAGCTCACCAGCCATCTCGGTTCCGCACGGTCACGACGGCGGGCATGATCACCACCATGGCCACGTCACGCTGCAGTATCAGCCGGGACTGCCACTGTCCCGCGGCAAACTGATCATGTGGCTGTTCCTCTCGACGGAGATCATGTTTTTCGCTGCGCTTCTGGGCAGCTACGTGGTACTCCGGTTCGGAGCGCTCGTGTGGCCGAAACCGCATCACGTGCATCTCTCCGAACCGATCGGGGCTTTCAATACTTTCGTCCTCATCTGTTCGAGCGTGACGATCGTGCTCGCGCTCGAGGCAGCCCGGGCCGACAAGAAAGGCGTGGCCAAGGGCTGGATGCTGGCCACGCTCCTGTTGGGCATGCTGTTTTTGGGGGTCAAGGCCGTTGAGTATCAGGCCAAGTTCTCCCACGGTATTTATCCCGCATCCCCCAGGGGATTGATTTACGAGCGGCCGGACCTCACGTACGGATCGGCGGTTCGGGCTCGTCTTGGTGAGGCGGCCATGATCGAGCGGCTCAAGACACTCGACGAGGCGTCCGAGTCCGATCTGACCGCCGAGCAGGTTGAGGGGCGTCGATCGTTGGCCAGAGTCCGGAAGATGTTGGCGAATCCCGATCAGGATGCCTTCGAGATGGCCGTGGTAGCCGACCAGATTCTTCCGCTCCCTTCGGATGCCTCCCATGGGAGTGGCGAAGCGGCCAGCGGATCCCATTCCGGAGGACATGGTCCGAAGGGGCTCAACGACATCTTCCCGTGGCTGAGGCTGCCGATCGTCATCCCGGGCGGCACGATGTGGGCAAGCACCTACTTCCTCCTGACCGGATTCCATGCGATCCACGTCGCCGTCGGTCTCCTGGTGTTTGCCATCATGCTCACCTGGAGCCTCGGTCGGTCATCCGCAGGAGCGATTGAAAACGCCGGGTTGTACTGGCACTTTGTCGACCTCGTGTGGATTTTCCTGTTCCCGCTTTTGTACTTGTTCTGATCGTTGCGTCCGACACATCCGTCGTAGCGGTCTCGTTTCGTCTCACCATTCACCAATTCATTTCGACCCTCCACTCATCCGGATGCACTCATGAGCGAACATGGCCCGATCACCCGTGATGGCGATGTCACTGACAGTCACGGCTCTCATTCGCATGACGCGCATGATGATTCACATGCCGGCCACGGCGGGAGCCTCGGCACCTACATCGCCGTCTTTGTGGCACTGTGTGGACTGACGACCATGTCCTTTTTCACCTATTCCTCCTATTGGCCTTGGCGGGATGAGCCACAGGTGGGGTGGGCGTTCATGATGGCCGTCTCGTGTACGAAGGCACTGCTCGTCGTGTTGTTCTTCATGCACGTCCTGTGGGAAGCCAACTGGAAGTACGTTTTGACGATTCCGGCGGCGATGATGGCGATCTTTTTGGCCATCATGCTGATTCCGGACGTCGGTATGCGTTCCCGCATGCTCGCTCAGGAGCGACTGCTTCACATGGCACGGCCGGCTGACGTGCGACTGATGGAACGCGCTGCCGCTCAGGCGGCAACTGCCCCAGAAGCGGCTCACTGACATGCGTTGCGGAAGGGGTCGGACGACCGAGTCACCCGAGCGGATCGCCCCCTCCAATGCGCATCCGATTGCGTTTCGGGTCTTCCAGCGACTTTCCTTGGCGATGGGCGTCGTGGTCGACCGTGTGTGGATCGGCACGTGGACCGGCGTTTGTTTGACGTGTGGCATCGTTGGCTGTGGCGAACCTCCGCGGGAGCGGGTGTCGGCACCGCTGACGAGCGTCGATTCCTCCCGAACATCGGATCGTGCGTCTTCCGGGAGTTCACCCGCTCCGGCGATCGAGCCTTCCGGCCTCGTGTCCTCTTCATTATTGGTCCCCTCAGAGCCCTTCGAACTCATCGGAGCGGACGGACAGGTCTTCGATTCGCGGAGCCTTCTCGGCAAAGTCTGGGTGGGCAGCATTTTTTTCGCGAACTGTCCTGGGACCTGTTTCAGGGAGAACCAATCGATAGCGGACGTCCTGGCCGAGATCGACGATCCGGACTTCCTTGCCGTGAGCGTCACGTGCGATCCTGACCACGACTCACCCGAGGCGCTCTCGCGGTATGCCGTTCGTGTGCTGGCGAATCCGTCCCGCTGGAGATTGCTGACTGGAGACC
>JBJTBB010000027.1:0-3930 GCA_046091125.1 Planctomycetaceae bacterium | reverse complement strand
GCCGAGACTCACGCTCGAACTCGGCTTTCACTCACGGAACCAGGACTGCTCGCTGACCTACGCGATCGACGGACCGACGGGCCTGCCGACCGAGGGCTGGTGGTATGCCTCCCGCATCTCGCGCACGTGGAGCGGACTGGGCGTCCGGGATCCAGCGGTACGATTCGTGGGAGAACCATCGAACAACATCAGTAGCCTGTCGCTTCTATCCGATTCGCTCGATCACCCGTCCTCGGCGGTGCGTGACGACAAGCCACTCGCCTTCGCCGGCGTCGATGCGCTGTATTTCGCATCGGCGGTGCTCCCGGTCGCCGACGGAGACGGTGCACCCGCCCTCGCCGAGGTGCGACCACTCGTGGTGGGCGAATCCCCTGATCCGGCTCGTCGGAAGCTGGTCAACGTCACGGCGCGGCTCGTCTCGAGCAGGCTCGAACTCGCGGCGGGGCAGACGATCACGCAGCGATACGAAATCTTTGCCGGGCCGAAGCGTCCGGACCTCTTGGCCGAGTACGGACCAAAGGGCTCGGCGATGGATGATCTCGTCTACTTCGGCTGGTTTGGCTGGGTGGCGAGGCCGATGATCGCCCTTCTGCATGCGCTCTATGCCGTGATTGGTAACTATGGAATTGCGATCGTTCTTCTGACGGTGCTCGTCAGGGGAGCGATGTTTCCCGTGAGCCGCAAGCAGGCGCTCGCATCGCAAAAGATGCAGGCCCTGCAGCCGGAGATGAAGGCGATCGCCGAGCGCTTCAAGAATGAACCGGAAAAACGAACCCGGGCCACGCAGGAACTCTGGCGAAAGCATGACTACAACCCGATGGGCGGCTGCCTGCTCGTCTTCATCCAGGTACCGATTTTCATCGGCCTCTATCGCTCGCTCGCCACCGATGTCGAGCTCAGACAGGCGCCGCTGTTCAGTTCGTGGATCCGATGGTGCTCGAACCTTGCGGCCCCCGACATGCTGCTGGACTGGAGCGGGTGGATGCCCGGTTTTCTGGCGTCGCCGGAGGGTTGGCTGGGGCCGTTCCTGAACCTGTTTCCCCTGGCGACGATTGGACTGTTTCTCTGGCAGCAGCACCTGTTCATGCCTCCGCCCGTGGACGAACAGGCGAAGGTACAGCAGCAGGTGATGAAGTACATGATGTTTTTCATGGCACTCATGTTCTTCAAGGTGCCCTGCGGCCTGTGCGTGTATTTCATCGCCTCGAGCCTGTGGGGCATCCTCGAGAGAATCTGGTTACCCGTGCCGCAGCCAGCCGCGGGTCCTGTCGTGGCGGCTGAGCCATCCCGTGGAAGTCGCATCATCGACGCCATCGCCTCTCGTGTGCCGTGGTCCGACGAACTCGGTTCGCCCCGGGAAGTCGCCGCCGGGCAGCGTCGTAAGGGGCGGAGCAGGCGTCGTCGTTCCTAGGATTCAACACGCGACTCTCCAGGTGCCTCGGCCCGATGCGAGGCATGGCAGGGGTGGGTCGGAAGGCAGTCAGTCCTTCGTGGATGGGTACACGATGTGGACCGTGGACGACCTGATCGTGGCCCCGGCGACGGTCCGCAATGGCGGCGGACGAGCCATCGTGAGGCTCGCGGGCGTTGGGTTGTCGGCATTGCTCGAACACCTCGTGGAGTTCGAGCGTGCATCGTGCGCGGACTCGGCGACGGGAGCATCCCGCAGAGGAGTGCTTCGGGAGATTTCTCTGGTAGGAGGACTTACCTTCGGATCCGTACCGATCCGGATCATCAGCTGGCCCGATGGATGCGGGCCCTTGGGGATGGCGGCTGCGGAACTCCACGTGCCTGGATCTCTCCCGCTCGTCGATGCCGTCGTCGGGAGGTGCATCGAGTTGGGGGCGAGGCTCGCTCGGGGTGGGGAGTTTTCACTGAGGGCGTTCCTCGCCGGTCGGATCGACCTCATGCAGGCCGAAGCGGTTATCGCCGTCGTGGACGCACGGTCACCCGAGCAACTTTCGCAGGCGCTCGACAGACTCTCCGGAGGGCTCGGCAAGTCCCTGGAATCCGAGCGGCAGCGGCTTCTCGACATCATGGCGGATGTCGAGGCCGTCATCGATTTCGGTGAGGAGGCCATCCATACGGGAGTGGCAGGGCGGCTTCGTCACGATCTTTCGGTCAGGCTCCGGGCGGTTCATGCCGAGATCAACCGCATGCGGTCGCAGGCCGCTGCCCGGGCGTCGGCGTCGGCGGACATGACGCGGGTCGTCCTTCAGGGACCTCCCAACATCGGCAAGAGCAGCCTCTTCAACACGCTCGTCCGTCGGTCGGCTGCACTCGTCTCGGATTCGGCCGGCACGACGCGCGACTACCTGGAGGTGGTGGTGAAAGCGGACGCCGACGCGCGAGTGGAATATGTCTTGGTCGATGTCGCCGGCGTTGGGGATGCCGGTGACAATGTCCCGAAGGCTGCGGCAGACGGTTCCGCGGATTGGACAGCAATTGCCCACGAGCAAGTGGCCAGGGCCGACGTGATCATCCGCTGCCGAGAGTGGCTGTCCGCGGCAGATCGTGCGACAACGTCGTTCGATGGACAGTCAATCGTGATCGACGTCCAAACACGTTGTGATCGAGCCGACGGTGCGCCGGGTGGATTGTCATGCGGGGAGATGGAGATCGAGGCAGGCGACGAGATCCTCACCAGTAGCAGGACTGGACTCGGCGTCGATCGGTTGCGGCGGGTGATCGAGGAAGCCGTTGCCGGAGTGCGCCGCGGAACGCCGGCGGCGATCCTCGTCGCAGAGGGCCTCATTGAGGCGAGTGCTGCGGTGGAACAGGCGTTGTCGGTCCTGTCTGCAGACGGGTCTGCCTCGGCTCCGTCCATGTTGAATCCCGACGGAGACTCCTGGACGTCCTTCGACGAGGCGATCGTGGCCAGTCACCTCTGTCGGGCGGTCGAGTCACTCGGTGCCGTCACCGGTCGTGAGGTCGGTAGCGAACTGCTCGATCGGATCTTCGCTCGCCATTGTATTGGCAAGTGATCATCGGTAGGGTGCGGCCATTCAGCGGGCGGGTCGCCGACGCCCATGTCCAGCCGACTTCGCTTGCCTGCCGTTTCGCACGTTCGGCCGATCGCGGGATGGATCGGACTCCTCCGCACGTTCGGCGAAGCGTTCCGGTTGACCGGTGAGTTCGTAGAGGAACCGGCTCGGCAGGCCACGCCTGGGTTTTCCCCATTTCAGGCGAGTGAGGCAGAGCGACAGCGTCAGCCGCGTCCTTGCCCGCGTCACGCCCACGGAGCAGAGACGTCGCTCCTCGTCGACTCCCGCGGCATCATCGCAGACCGCTCGATGGTGCGGCAGGATGTTCTCCTCCATGCCAACCATCCACACGGCATCGAACTCCAGCCCCTTCGCGGCATGCAGGGTCATGAGCTTGACGGCCTCGCCCCGGCTGCGATCCTCGCGAAAGCGTTCGGCCTGCTGCACGTCCAGGACGAGGTCGTCGAGAAAGGCGTTGATGGATGCCCCGAGAGGGTCGATGTTGCCGGCGCGGGAGCCTCCGGAAGCTCGGCGCGAGGAACGGGCCAGTCCGTTGACGAGTTCCTCGACGCAGGCGAGGCGATCCTGGCATTCGTTGGCATCCGGATACTGATGTTCGAGGTGGGTCCGATAGCGGAGGGATGCGAGCATCGAGACGAGTGCCTCCGAAGGCTGGAGGGCATTGCCTCGCATCGCCGCCGCACGGGCGCCCGAGATCGCCTGATCGATCTCCGCGACCCCGGCGGCAGCCGCTGGCGGCAGCGTGCCTTCCGCCGCCTGCGCACGGATCGCAGTCCACAGGCCTGAACCCTGTTGAGCGGCCCGGCGACGGCCGGACTCGAGCACCCGTGCCGAGAGGCCTCTCGGGGGAGCGTTGGCGATCCTCGCGATTGCCAGGTCGTCGTCCGTGTCGACGAGCAATCGCATCATCGCCATGACGTCCTTC
>JBJTBB010000026.1:0-7680 GCA_046091125.1 Planctomycetaceae bacterium | reverse complement strand
CCTCGGCGGGCACGAGTTACCAGCCGGCCAGCGGCCTCTGGCAGATCGGCACGCTGCCGGCGGGGGGCGCGAAGTCGCTCTCGATCGTGGCGGCCGTGCCCGGGCCCGGGTCGTTCGAGAACATCGCCGCCGTTTCCACGACCGACCAATTCGATCCCGACCATACGAACGACCGCGACACGTCGACCGTGACGACACGGGAAGCGGACCTCGCGGTCGCCAAAACCGTCAGTAACCCGACCCCGAACGTCGGCGATACGATCACGTTCACGATCACGGTGTCGAACCTCGGCCCCGACTCGGCCAACAACGTCGAGATCACCGACTCGTTCCCGGCTGCGGGGCTGCAGCTGCTCTCGGCCGTGCCGAGCCAGGGAACGTTCAACGCCGGCACGGGCGTGTGGGCCGTCGGCACGGTGGACATCGGCCCGGCGAACGCCGAGACGCTCCTGATCACGGCCCGCGTACTCGCCCCGGCCGTGAACACGATCCCGCCGGCGCGGACGAACGTCGCCACCGTGACCAAGGCCGACGAGTACGACCCCAATCCGGGCAACAATACCGGCACCGTCACCGAGACGCCCCGCTACGCCGATCTTGGCGTCAAGAAGACCACGAGCAATGTCCGGCCGAACGTCGGCGAGACGATCACGTATACCGTGAAACTTTTCAACCTCGGCACGGCTGCGGCCACGAATGTCGTAGTCACCGACGCCCTGCCCGCGAATGTGTCGTTCATCTCGGCCACGCCCGCCGCCGGAACACGGTTCCAGACGATGCCGACGGGGGGCGTGTGGAGCGTGCCCACGATCGCCCCCGGCCAGACGCTCGAACTGACGCTCATCGTCCAGGCCACCAACACGAGCGTGGCCTTCAACACGGTCACGATCACCCACAGCGACGTCTGGGACCCGAACAACCGCAACAACACCGCCCGGACGCCGACCGACCCGCAAGAGGCGGATGTCATCGTCTCCAAGACGGTGAATGATCCCACGCCCAATGTGCGCGACGTGGTGACCTACACGATCACCGTGGAAAACCTCGGGCCGAGCGTCGCCCAGAGTGTCTCGGTCACCGACGTGATCCCGACGGGCCTGACGTTCGTGCCGGGCAGCGCCAGCCACGATGGCATCTACGACAACAATTCTCGGACCGTGACCTGGTCGCTCGGCAATCTCCCGGTCGATGTCGTCACGCTCACCGTGCAGGCGACGGTTGACAAGCCTGCTTCGGGAGCGATTCCGCCTCTGGAGAATACCGCCACCGCGACCTCTCCCACGACCGATCCCAACCCCGACAACAACACCGACACCTCCACCGTCACCCCCCTCGCGGCCGATCTGGCCGTCGTGAAGACCGTGGACGAGGACGAGCCCTCGATCGGCGAGACGGTCACCTTCCAGATCGTCGTCTCCAATCGCGGCCCCGATACGGCGACGAGCGTGGTCGTCGATGACCGCCTGCCGAGCGGCCTGGAGTTCGTGTCGGCCTCCGCCAGCCAGGGAGCCTATGACGACGGCACCGGCATCTGGACGGTGGGCACGCTCACGACCGCCGACACGGCGACGCTGTTCGTGTCGGCTAAGGTCGTCCGGTCGACCGGCGGCACCGAAACCAATACCGCCACCGTCTCCGGCCGCGAGTACGATCCCGATCCTTCGAACAACACCGACTCGGTGGATGTCGAGGTGCAGTCGAGCGGCGTGATCGTGGGCACCGACATCGGCTGCATCACGGGCCCATTCGTTCGCGTCATCGACCCGGACAGCGGCGCCGACCGAATCATCCCCTACTTCGCCTACGAGCCGAGCTTCCGCGGTGGTGTGCGGGTCTACGGGGCCGACGTCACCGGCGACGGGATCCCCGAGATCATCACCGCTCCCGGCCCCGGCCGGCCGGCGGAAGTGAAGGTGTTCAGCGAAACCGGTGTGCCGCTGCCTGAATACTCGTTCTTCCCGTTCGGGCCGACCTACAGGGGAGGACTCGAGATCTCGGCCGGATCGATCACTGGGGCCGGCGAAATCCAAATTGTCGCCTCCCAAAGCCGCGGCGGCACGGTACGGGTCTTCGCCGTCACCCCCGGAACGGCGACGCCGGTGGCGTCCGCTCCGGTGCGAGAACTGAAGCCGTTTGGGTCGAAGTACCGCGGCGGCGTGTTCGTGGACACAGCGGACCTTGGCACCTTCAGCGGCCCAACCCGTGTCTCCGAATCACCCGATGGGATCATGGAACTGGTCGCAGGAAGCGGGGCTGGCATTCGGGCCACGGTGGACGTCTACAACGGAGTTCTCAATCCACCTGTGCTCATCAACCGTTTCAATCCGATGCAGGCCTCCTACAAGCGAGGCGTGTCTGTCGCCCGCCTTCCCTCGAGCACCAATGGAGCAGCCGACAAGATTCTCGTGTCATCCGGAAGCCGTGGCGGCTCACTCGTGGAGACATACTCGGGCGTCAGCCAGAGCCGGGAGGCGGCGTTCGCCGCCTACCCGGGAAGCCGTGCGAGCATCTTCTCGGCGGCGATCTCGGACAATCAGATCTTCGGAGTCGAAGGGGAATTCGGCCGAACCAACGGGGTGCGAAAGTTCCGTTCCACGTCTGGAATCGCGGCCGAGACACTCCCACAATCGACCGTAGCCTATCCGCCGTTGAGAGTCGCGATCCTGCGTCGCTAAAGCTGAAATACCCGGCGGCGAAAAGCGTGTCGACGCCCGGCGAAGACGCTCCCTATTACCAGCGGTACTCGGTGCCAAGATTCGCACCGTGTAGGAACAGGCCGCCGTTGTCGTTGATGCCCGTGCCGGCGCCTTCGTTGGTGTTGAAATCCCATTGGGTTGGAGCGAAGGCTGCGCCCGTGAGCCAGTAAAGATTGTAGCCCGCGCGAAGGCCCCAACGATCGGTGAGGCGGTAGACCAGTGTGCCGTTGAGGCCTCCGATGAAACCGACTCCGCTTACGCGGGCAGATTCGGCGTCACGCTCGAGTCCCGAGATCGTTCCGACGATCGGATCGGCCGACTGGTAGGCGGAGGTTCCGCAAAGAGCTGTCTTCCACCAGCCCTCGACAGCCCAACGTCGCCACTGCCGCCTGCCGCGCATCCCGATCTGGCCGCCGAAGTAGTTGGTGCTGGCCCGGACGTTGTAGCTTGCAGGCTCCGGTGGATCGCAGCACAGCGCATCAAGACCGGCCCGCTCATCCAGTCCAGCCCAGACGAAACCGGCGAGCCAGTCGACGCAGTGGCAATTGGAACGGCCCTGGGTCAGTCCGCACCAATCGGGACCACAGTCTTCACGACAGTCGTACAGGAACACGTTGCATTCAGCGATGTTCAGGGACGAGCCGTACGTACCACGCACCTTCTCCGCGTCGTTGAAGTTGTTGACGGCAAGTCCCAGTGGCGACGGTAGTTCGAGGTTGTCCGGGCCGGTCACCGTCGCCTCGCCAAACATTCCATAGATGCCCGTGTACCCGATCTCCCAGCCGACGTCCTTGGAGACCAGCTGACCGTAGAAAACCCTCGTACCCGTACCGATGCCAGGCTGAAGTTCCTGGGACGTCATGACGGCATCGCCCGTGTCGGCGTTGAAGACCAGCGGCCGGTCTCCAATGGACGCATTCCGCTGAAGGAAGAGCACGTCGAAGATCGCGTAGTGGTTCCAACTCGGGCAGCAACAGGCCCGTCGGATCTCGTCGAGACAAGCCCCCTCCTCGATCGCGACGGCAGGAAGTCCCATCGCGGCGCCCGCGTCCACGGCAGCGGTGACCGATGCCACGACGGTCCGCTGAGCGATCGACTCGTCCGCGCGTGTCGGCGAGCCCCCCAGGAGGAGCGCGACCAACACTAACCGATAGCAACTGCCCGGACAGCCGTTCCGCCTGCACGAAAAGCTCATTGCCCCCCTCGGAAGACCACGGTCGACGACACAACCCAACTCGACCCATCGGCGAAACGACGGATCCCACTTGTGCCGATTGCGGGGTTTTCCGATCAGGTTGACGGCGGTTGCGGTATCCGCCGCGTTGACTGGCTCCGTTCACGAACGTAGATTCTCGTCAGTTTTCCGGGGTTTTTGCCGGAAAACTCATCACCAACCCCCCACGTCCCGTCGCACCGAAAGGTTCCCATTCTCCGATGGCCACCACCCGCACAAAGTCCGCGTCCGGCAAGAAATCCTCCTCGAAGGAGGCCGGCAGAAAGGCCGGCAAGAGCGGGCGGATGATCTTCTACTTCGGCACAAAGAAGTGCGACGGCGACGGCTCGATGAAGGCCCTGCTCGGCGGTAAGGGGGCCAACCTCGCACAAATGACCAAGATCGGCCTGCCGGTGCCCCCAGGGTTTACGATCACCACGCAGGTCTGCATCGACTACTACGACAGTAAGAAGAAATTCCCCAAGGGCCTCGAGCAGGAGGTCGCCTCTTACGTCAGGCTCCTCGAGAAGGAAACTGGCAAAAAGTTCGGTGACCCGAAGAATTCGTTGCTTGTGAGCGTACGCTCCGGCGCGCGGGACAGCATGCCGGGAATGATGGACACGATCCTCAACCTCGGCCTCAACGATGAGACCGTGAAGGGTCTTGCCGCCGCGACGGGCAATCCGCGATTCGCGTATGACTCTTATCGCCGATTCATCCAGATGTACGGCGACGTTGTGATGGGCGTACAAAAGCGGCATGAAAACGAGCACGAACCCTTCGACGAGGTGATGGACGGACTGAAGCACCAGCTCGGCATCCACAGCGACACCGACCTTACCGAGGCGCACCTGCGCGAGCTGATCTCCCGCTACCTGCGGTTGATCAAGGAGCGGACCGGGAAGAGCTTCCCACAGGATCCCTTCGAGCAGCTGATGGGGGCGGTAGGGGCCGTGTTCGGTAGCTGGATGAACGAGCGGGCGATCATTTATCGTCGCAAGTACAAGATCCCCGACGAGTGGGGCACGGCCGTCAACGTGCAGAGCATGGTGTTCGGCAACATGGGAGACGATTGTGCCACTGGCGTCGCCTTCACCCGTGACCCAGCCACCGGTGAGGACGTCTTCTACGGTGAGTACCTCGTCAATGCCCAGGGAGAGGACGTTGTCGCTGGCGTGCGGACGCCCCATCCGGTGGCGCACATGGCCAATGATCCGGTGTTCGCCGGCACCTACAAGCAGTTAGAGAAGGTACGGGAGCGGCTGGAGAAGAAGTTCGGCGATGTCCAGGACTTCGAGTTCACGATCGAGAAGAAAAAGCTCTACATGCTCCAGACCCGCAACGGCAAGCGGACGGCACTGGCGGCGGTGAAGATCGCGCACGACATGGTGAAGCAGAAGCTCATGACCGCCGAGCACGCGGTCCGCTCCACGGATGCCGATGCGTTGTCGCAACTGCTGGCTCCCATCTTCGACCGCCATGACTACGAGGCGGCCAGGAAGGCCGGCCGGCTGCTGACCAGCGGTCTGCCCGCCGGCCCGGGTGCCGCCACTGGACAACTGGTCTTCTCGGCCTCGCGGGCCGAACAGCTCGCGGCTTCTGGGAAGAAGGTGGTGCTCGCCCGTGTCGAGACGAGCCCAGAGGATCTCCGGGGCATGATCGCGGCGGAGGGCATCCTCACCAGCCGTGGCGGTGTCTCGAGCCATGCGGCACTGGTGGCACGCCAGATGGGCAAGGTGTGCGTGGCGGGAGCGGGGGCGGTTCAGATCGACTATGGCAAGGGCACGCTCACCTGTGCCGGACAGACGCTCAGGGAAGGGGACGCGATCTCCATCAACGGTTCCAACGGCGAGGTATTCGCGGGAGCGATCGCGACGACCGACAGCGAGCTCAAGCAGGTCCTCGTGACCAAAACGATGAAGCCGGGCGATTCGGAGGTCTTCCAGTACTACGACTTCCTCATGAAACTGGCCGACAAGCACCGCAGGCTTGGCCTGCGGACCAACGCCGACACTCCCGAACAGGTCCGTCAGGCGATCGCCTTCGGGGCCGAGGGAATCGGCCTCACGCGGACGGAGCACATGTTCTTCGAGGGGGATCGCATCGACGCGATGCGTGAGATGATTCTGGCGGAATCAGAGGAGTCCCGTCGCGAGGCGCTCGCCAAGCTCCTGCCGTACCAGCGGGACGACTTCGAGGGGATTTTCCGCGCGCTCGAAGGCCGCCCGGCAACAATCCGCTTTCTCGACCCGCCCCTGCACGAGTTCGTACCCCATGACGAAAAGGCCCAGGCCGACCTGGCACGGAAGCTCGGTCTTCCCGTTGACGTGGTCGCGAAGCGTGTCGCGGCGCTGCATGAATTCAATCCCATGCTCGGCCATCGCGGCTGCCGACTGGGCATCAGCTATCCCGAGATCTCGGCGATGCAGGCACGAGCCGTCTTCGAGGCGGCGGCGAAGGTTCAAAAGAGCGGCATGAAGGTGAAGCCCGAAATCATGATCCCACTGGTCGGCTTCAAGAAGGAGCTCGACAACCAGGTCGAGATCGTGCATGAGGTCGCCGGTCAGGTCGAGAAGGAGACTGGACAGAAGATCAAGTACCTCGTTGGAACGATGATCGAAATCCCACGGGGAGCACTGACCGCCGATGAGATCGCGGAAACGGCGGAGTTCTTCTCGTTCGGAACCAACGATCTGACCCAGACCTGCCTGGGCATGAGTCGCGACGACATGGGATCCTTCCTTCAGCGGTACACCGACGAGGGCATCTTCAAGGCCAATCCTTTCGCCTCGATCGACACGTCGGGCGTCGGCCAACTCGTGAAGATCGCCGTCGAGCGGGGACGCAAGGGACGCAAGGATCTCAAGCTCGGCATCTGTGGCGAACACGGCGGGGATCCGCACTCGGTGGTCTTCTGCCACTCGGTCGGACTGGACTACGTGAGCTGCTCACCATTCCGACTGCCCGTGGCGCGACTGGCCGCAGGCCAAGCTGGTCTCAAGAAGTATGACTGAGGCCGCGGCGGGCCATTCCGTCAGGAATCAACGGCCCATGCCGCGACCTCCCAGACCCTTCGTCGAGCGCTTCGCCGGTGCTGCGGTCCTGTGGATCGCCGTGCACGGCTTCGTGCGTGCCGCGGACCTCACGACCTGGGACGGGCGACATTCGATCGATCGGATCGACGTCACGGTCGTCTATTACGTGCCCGCCGATCGGCGACCGCTCGCCGATTGGCGGGATCGCGTGCGGTATTTGTGCGATCGTATCCGACGCTTCCATGATCGGGAGTTCGAGGGTCTCTCCCGGCTCTCGGTGGCCATCCATCCTGAGCCCTTCATCTCGTCCCTGTCCACCGCGGCTCTTCGACAGGGGGACGCGGATGCGATCTTCTTCAGAACACTGCGCGAGACCGATGCCAGGCTCGCTTTCGGCCGCCGGAATGGTGGAGGGTTTCCCGTGCTGCTGGTGCTCAGTGACGTGAACTGGCGGCCGCTGGATGACTTCGCCCGACAGGTACCCACGCCGGACGGGTGGCGATTCGAGGGTTCACTCGCGGAAGACGGCGGGCATGTCCCGGGGGCTGCAGCCGGTGGATCCCGGGCTACCTATCTGGCCGACGCGGGCAAGGGTTGGGGCCTCGTGAGTGCCGACGGCGGGCGTGTGCCGATGCGCGGACGCGACTGCGTCGTCTTCCACGAGGGCGTGGGCCACGCCATCGGTCTGCCCCAGCCCGAACCGGCCGATGGGTCGGTCATGAGCCTCGGACAGTAC
>JBJTBB010000025.1:0-4384 GCA_046091125.1 Planctomycetaceae bacterium | reverse complement strand
TCGCCGCGGTGCACGCCTGCGATCTACCTCCAGACACCGGTCGTCACGACGATACGCTCAAGGCATGAGTCGCGTCGGTCGAGTAAGTGTGCCGCAGACAGGCCGTCGATCCACCGGTCCTCGCGATGCCGCTCGGCCAACGGTGTTCGTCGCCGCGGGGCCGACGGCCTCTCCAGTGCACGCCTTGACGCCCGAGCGGATCGCTGCGGCGTCGCGGCGACATCCGGTCTTTCGCAGGGTGCGCATCGTGCAGGGTGGCGGACCCGCCGATCTCGCCCGTGCCGAGGTCATCCTCGGCACCGGTTTCGATTTCAAGGGATTGGCCGAACGTGCTCCTCGGCTCCGCTGGATCCAGGCGATGTCGGCTGGTGTCGAGCGCCTGGCACCGTCGCTCGACAGACGGTACCTGCTCACCAACGTCTCCGGCGTCCACGGACCAAAGGGAGGCGAGTACGCACTCACCTGCCTGCTCGCTCTCAATCACGGACTGCAACGGTTCGTGACGAGTCAGCGACGGCATGTCTGGGAGCCATTCTTCACGACACCGATCGTCGGCAAGACGGTGGTGATCGTGGGTGCGGGGGCGCTTGGCCGCGCGGTCGCCCGTGAGGCCAGGCGGCACGGCATGCGGATCGTCGGGGTCAACACCACGGGTCGCCGGGTCGCCGGCTTTGACGAAGTCGTGAGGACCTCGGCACTTGCCCGGGTACTTCCGCGTGCCGACTTCCTTGTCGTCACGCTGCCCAAGACGCCAGCCACGGTCGGCCTGCTCGACCGGGAGGCCGTGTTTCGATTGCCCGACCACTGCGGTGTCGTGAATATCGGTCGGGGGGCGGTGCTCGATTCCGATGCAATCGCCACCCGGCTCCGAGCCGGCACGCTCGCTGGTGCGGTCCTCGACGTCTTTGAGCCCGAACCGTTGCCGGCGGAGTCCCATTTGTGGGACGTTCCGAATCTGATCATCAGCCCGCATTGCGGAATCGACGACGCGTCGGCCTATATCGACCGGGGCCTCGACGTCTTCGCCGAGAATCTCGGACGATACCTCGACGGCAGGAAGCTGCTCAACGTCGTCGATCTCGAACGCGGTTACTAGACGGGCGATCGCCCGCCGCCGACGTCGCGACGGCCGCCGCGAAGCGGCCGATTCCTCCGCTCCGGTATGATTTCCCCACACGTGTTCGGCGACCCGGCGGAACTGACTGACGAGGAACTTGCGGCGGCGGCGTCCCGTGAGGGATCCGACGGCGTGGCCTTCACCGCGCTCATGGATCGTCACCGTGAGCGGGTCTGGCGTGTCTGCTGGCGACTGATGGGTTCGCAGCACGATGCGGAGGATGCCACACAGGAGGTATTCGTCCGTCTGTTCTTCGAACGCCATCGGTTCGCGGGCCGTTCGACTTACTCCACGTGGCTTCACGGCGTGGCCATCCGCACCTGTCTCGCACTCCGGCGGTCCCGTTCCCGTCGCCGGCGACGGGAGCAGGCGACCGCGTCCGCGGGGTTCGAGACGCGGTCCGGGGAGGATCCGGCCATCGGGGGCGCGGAAGTGGTCGACGAGGTGAGGTTGTTGCTCGACGGCCTCGACGAGGAGGACCGCGCGCTTGTGCTCATGCGGTTCGCGGAGGGGCACGACTACGAGCAACTTGCCGAGATGTTCGGCATCTCTGCCGGAGCCTGTCGGATGCGGATCAGCCGCCTTCGGGAGCGGCTCTCGGCCAGAGCGGGTCGAGTCCTGGGCATTCAAGCGGAAAAGGGGGGGTGAGCCGTGGATCCGTTGGAACGACTGTCCGCAGAGGGAGTGCCCCCGGTGCCGGATGCTGCACGGGTGAGAGCCGGCGTCCGCCGCAAACTGCACCCCCGGCTACTTGCCAAGCAACTGCTCGAGTTCGCGATCTGGGGGATGCTGTGGGCGGTCTTCCATCTGGCGGGGGCGCTCGTCGCCGCCATCCGCTTCACGATGACCGGAGTCTGGCCGTCCCGCCCCGGTGATTCGGCCAACCGGTCGCATCGGGGCCATGCATCGCAGGAACCCCCAGCCGGGCCCGGTGTCGACGGTTGACAAGGCCTGAAACGAGGCCCAGAAAAAATTTTGTGACACTCGGGCCGCCTGCGGCAACTCATCTCGTGACGGCATGTGACGGACATGACGGCGAGGCAGCGCTAGCCGGCACGGTGTCGGCTGGCGGATCCGAGGGGGAGCGGCGGGACGGCTGCGGGGCCCGCCGGCAGGTCCGTGAAGGAAACAGGTTCCATGGGTGACATTGCGACGGTCGGCCAGACGGCCGCCGAGACCGTGAACGTTTCGAGACAGGCGCTCGTCGACAGCTTCTCGCAGGCATGGGGTCAGGTGATCATGCTCGCACCGAAGCTCGTGGCGATGGTATCGGTGCTGGTGATCGGCTACGTCGTGGCACGTTGGATCGGCGGGATCATCGGTGTCATCGCCGACAAGATCGGGCTCCAGACGGCTGCCGAGAAGAGTGGATTGGCCCGCAGCATGCATGACGTCGGAATCCGTCGACCGGTTCCGGCGATCGTCGGCGGTCTCGTGTTCTGGTTGCTGATGTGCGTCTTCGTGATGGCCGGCTTCAACATCCTCGGCCTGGAGAGCGTCACGTCGGCGATGAGTGAGGTGGTGAACTACATTCCGCGGCTGCTCGTGGCGACGGTGGTGGTGGTGATCGGGCTGCTGGCCGCGACTTTCCTGCGGGGTGTCGTGGCGACCAGTGCCGACCGGGTCGGTCTCTCCTATGCGGAGTATCTCGCCGGCGGCTGCTACTGGGTGCTCTCGATCCTGACCTTCATCGCGGCCTTCAACCAGCTGGGCATTCAGTTCGCTCTGCTCGAGAAGCTGATTCTGATCGGTTCGGCTGGCTTGGCTGCAGGCTTCGCCCTCTCGTTCGGCCTCGGTGGTCGCGACGTGATGGCGGGGATCCTCGCGGGGTACTACGTCCGTCAGCGGCTACAGGCCGGTGACTCCGTGAGCGTGGCGGGTTTCCAGGGCACCGTTCGTGAAGTCGGCCCGGTGGCCACGATCATCGAGACCCATGAGGGTGGACTCGTGTCACGCCACTCCGTGCCCAATTCGAAGATGCTCCTCGAGGCCGTCCGGTAACGTCTCCTCGCCGGCCTCGTCCGGCGGTGCACGAATGTCTGCCCGCCGGGTGTTCTTGCGGGGCCCGTGGCATGAAGCCGCGGGCCCCGTCTTTTTTCCGTCTTGTGCGCAAACGCCTGTTCGACGATCACTTCCGAAGGGAATCGGGAGGCCCGATCGCGGTGAGCATCCGACGCTTTTTGCTGTGAAAAGTCCGCGGCAAGCGCGATATGCTTGGAGGCAAGCGGGCATGCTGACGCCCCGATCACGATGATTCGCTGAGACTCCCGATGGATGGCCAGATCAGGCACCGCCGAACGCTTCCGGCCTCCTGGATGGTCCGAATAGCCCGCCGGTTGGCGTTCGCCGGTGGCATGTGGCTCGTAGCGATGGCGCGAGTGGTCGGTGATCCGACCGTTGTCTCCCCCGGGGGGAGCAATCGAGCCGAGGCAACCGTCGACTCGGTTCCCGCGGGGCGATTGTTCTTCGAACGGGACATTATGCCACTGCTGACGGCCCGGGGCTGCAACGGCGGCGGCTGTCACGGGAAGTCAGGGGGTCAAAACGGATTCTCGCTCTCGCTCTTTGGCTTTGATCCCGACGGTGACTACCAGGCGATCATGATGCAAAGCCGCAGCCGGCGGGTGAACGAGGCCGCCCCGTCCGACAGTCTGCTCGTGCTCAAGGGTGCGGCGATCGTTCCCCATGGAGGTGGCCGGCGGCTCGAGCCGGATGGCGGCGACGTGCGGATGCTGATCGACTGGATCGCGTCGGGTGCCCCTCGCTTGCCGCCCGGTGCCGCGAAGCTCTCGCACATCACGATCAGTCCGCAGTCGCGGCCGCTCGCGGCCGGTGAATCGCTCCGACTGATGGTCACGGCCCACGACACCGACGGCACCTCGCGGGACGTCACGGCGCTTGCAGCCTTCTCATCGAGCGAGCCCGTCGTCGCCGATGTGCGAGGAGATGGACTCCTGGCCGTTGGCCGGCTGTCCGGGGAGGCGACCGTGATGGCACGGTTCATGGGGCGCATCGCCACCTGGAATGCGACGGTACCGCGGCCCGGCGTGGTCGATCCGGCTGCATGGGACCGACTTCCGTCGAATGGCTTCATCGACGACCTGGCGTGGAAGCAGTTCCGTCATCTTAACATCCTGCCGAGCGACGAATGTGACGACGCGACGTTCCTCAGGCGGGCGTTCCTGGACGCGATCGGACGGCTTCCAAGGGTGGACGAGGCGAGGGCATTCCTCGTCGATACCGATCCACTGAAGCGAGCGAAGCTCG
>JBJTBB010000024.1:0-4754 GCA_046091125.1 Planctomycetaceae bacterium | reverse complement strand
ACGAGTCGGATGCGTGTCAGGGAAACGACTTGCAGCGTCCTCAGGACATCTTCTGCCAGGATCGTTAGTAACCCACGATCAAACGACCGATCATCCTCGACGAACGATCGAGACTCCACGCTCACGATCGTGCCCGAGGCGGGGGCGGCGGCATCCAGCTCGATTCTCGCTCCCCGCAGCCTCGAGAGGAGTGTCCCCACGGAGGGTTCGTCGGTGAGATCGACCGCGAAGGTCGACAGCGTCCGGGTGACGGGCTCCCGGGAGGCATAGCTCACAGCCGATACTGTGCCGCCATCGAGGTCCTCGAGGACCAGGCTTTTGAGAAGATCGTTGACGTTGGCCGCATTGAAACGCCTCTCCACGGTGGCGTCGCCCTCGACGCTCCCCGCATGCTGAAAGAAACCGACACCCGACGTGAACAGGACGATTCGCTCGACCGGCAGGGCGGTTGGATCAACGGCCGCATCGGGCTCGGCGGCCGATAGAAACGAGGACACGGTCCCTCCGGAGAGGACGAAGGCCACCGCAGGGATGAGCGTGAGGAATGTCCATCCACACGAGGGCGTTGCCGATGTTCGGGTTGGGGATGTTCGATATGACATAGTCGGACTCCGAGAAGGGCGTCTTCAAAGTGTACTTCCGAAAAAATGGCTGATCGGAAGGTCGAGTCCCGAGGGTGGTATGGTGTACCGGCGACCGAGACCGATGTGAGAACCCACGATGACGCCCGACACAAACCCCCGGCTCCCGGACGAAGCGGTCGCCGACAGCCCAGTCGATTCCGGGTATCTGCTCGCCCGTTTCGACCGCATCGATCCGGTGAACTGCCCGTGTGGTCAGGCGCGTCGCGCGTTCACCGAGCCGGGCAACAACGTGGCGACGATGCACGTCGTCGACATCTCATCGACGAGCCGTACCCACTACCACAAGCGGATGACCGAACTGTATTTCGTGCTCGAAGGAACGGGAGTCATGGAACTCGACCAAGAATGGATTCGTCTCGAGCCGATGACGGCTATTTTGATTCGCCCAGGCTGTCGACATCGCGCCATCCCAGCAGGGGATCGTCCGCTTCGGATCCTCAACGTGCCGGTACCGGCGTTCGATCCGGAAGACGAATGGTTCGACTGACCGGCTCGAAACGGATGACACAGGGAGGCTGGCACGCCGCGTGCAGCGTGTCGGCCTTCATTTTTCCAGTTGAAAATCGACCGTGAGCGGTCCGGGAGGAGTGATCTCTCGAATGAGCCCGCTTTCGTTGTTGTGCTTGGAGGGGATGAAACTCTCGACGGCCTCAGCCTCGTCGGCCCCCGGGCCGCCGGTCGATGCCTGCGGCTTGACGGCAGGTCGCAGCCCGTAGATCTCGACCCGTTTTCGTCCGACGGGAACACGGCCGCCATACCGTCCGTCGGCGATCGGCAACAACGCAGGCGCCCCTCCGCCGTCGGCGGGCACGAAGCTCACCGTTCCCTGCGGGACCTGCTTGTCGTCATAGGCAACCGTCCCGGAGACCTCGACGAGGACGGGCGGCTTTGGGCCGCAGCCGGCGGCGATCATTCCGATCACGCAGCAGAAGATGTTCCCGAGTGATCGTGGCTGGAGTGATGGGGTCTGCATGTCATGCCGTCTCCCTGGGGATGGTGAGCGGTCGCCAGCGGCGGATGTGGAACAGACCGATGGGGTGACTCTGTACGTACCGCTCAATACGACTGTACCGGCTGGCCGTCGTCGCGCGTGGCAAGCCGTGCGAGCACTTCGAGTGATACGGTTTCGTTCAGAAAGCGGGTCGACGCGTCCCCCATCATGATGTTCACGCCGCCGCCATGGGCGGAATTCAAGGGGACGTTGCTGCCAACATTTTCGCAGACACCCGTCGCACCACAGTTTCCAGGGGAGTCGGGCCATCCGGTTGTCTGGTTGATCTGATAGCGAATCGTCGTCATCTGAAAGTGTCTGGCGTCGCCGGCGTTGCCACCGTTCGGCGAGCCGGCGCTGTGCCAACCGATCATCCAGCCGTGCAGCAGTCCCGTACCCCAACTGACCCGGGTGCCGTTTTGCGTCTGAAGAAACCCGTTCTGTTCGCCGACGGCGATCGTGGTCGAGAGCCCGTCGGTGACCTGCTGGAATTTCACGAACCCACCGGGATGAAGCAGGCCGTTACCGCCGGCGATGCCGCCGCTGCAACAGCCTGCGGCGCCGCCATTGGTGAAGAAGCGGGTTTCCGTGTGACCTGGAATCAGGCCGGCGATCGCGCCGGCGACCCCGACGTAATGGTTCCGTGAGATGTTGGTGCCACTGTGCGGTGAGGGAGCGATCGCCCCGACCGGTGACGACGGGCAGAGGTAGACCCTCATCGGCACGTTGGATGCGACTCGGCAGTTGTTGGAGGCTCCGGTGCCCCAACCGGAGCCTCCGGTGAAGACGAATTGATCGAAGAGCGACTGCATCTCGATGTAGGGTGTGACGAAGACGGTCCACGCGCTGCCCCACCCACCGCCGCTCCCTCCCACCTGGGGAGCGTCGGTGACCCCGCCGGGCGGCAGCGAGCCCTTGGCGGAGTTGTACGACTGCAGGGCCAGTCCGACCTGCTTCAGGTTATTCAAGCAGGCGCCCCTCCTCGCCGCCTCGCGGGCCGCCTGGACCGCCGGCAGCAGGAGCCCCACGAGTACGCCGATGATTGCGATCACGACGAGCAGTTCGACGAGCGTGAACCCTGCCGGAAGCCACGACCGTCTCACGTGGAGCATGCAGTTGGAATGTTCAACTGAATGGATTCGCAGACGCCCCACGGTGATCGATCGGCGGGCGTCTCGCATGATCCGCGGAAGCCTCTGCTCGTTGCGCATCTCTGCCATTTGGCACCCCATTCCCAACTACGAACCTCCCATGCGAAAGAGTCTAGCATCCCGGGTGAGCCGTGGATCGGCCTGTTCCGTCAGGGCTGCGCAAAGAAGTCGACCACGCAGACCTTCGCCACGTGAGGGCCCACGATCGATACGAAATCCTTGTGGGCGGGATGTGGAAGGTAGGCGTCGCGGTCGGCCGCCGTCGCGAACGTCACTAGGAAACAGTGCGTGAAACCCTCGGCCTTGCCCTCGGGCGACATGTCGGTACCCCATTCGAAGCCCTTGATCTCGGGGATCCGGACCGGAAGACCGCGGAACGCCTCGACGATCCGCCGAATGTCGGCCTCCGTGGAGGTCGGCTTGAATTGGAAGAGTACGACGTGGCGCAGCATGCCCGTCTCCTTCTGTTGTTGCTTGAGTGTTTCGTCGGCCGTGCCGGAACCCGTTAGCAGCAGGGCACAGAGGCCTGCACAAGCGACAGCGGTGAAGAGGATCGAGCGATCTCGTCGGGTCAGACTGAGCGGCATGATGGATATCTCCCCGGAGTGGGCGTTTGGATCGATGACGATCGAATGACAGCGGGTTGTACCATTCCGGGCCGAGGCGAGCGATGCCGATGGCCCGTCTGTCACGGGGCAGCGGTCGTGGGCACGGCGTCCGCGATGCCGAACGCCTCGGCGATTCGATCGATCGTTTCCGCATGATCGGGTGGCACCAGGCGCCGCCAGTCGGACAGATGGTCCTCAAAGGGCTGCGGTGCAGACGGGTTCGGCGCATTGAACCAATGGACCGCTGCCCAACGACCAGGCTTTTCCTCGAACAGCCTCAGAATCGACGCCGCCACGATCCCGGCGTTTTTCCTGTCGGTCGGCCGGGCAGGCAGTTCCTCACGGTGTCGTGCGTACCAGGTCGCCAGTGTCATTCCCTCCGGAAGTCTCGACTCGTCGAGCAGCCGCGCCGCATAGGCATCGAGCGCTTCGGCGTAGGTTGTCCAGTTGGGGTAGGGAGGGGACTGCCGCCAGTCGCGCGCCATCCGGCGGAGTACGAACAGACTCGCCGTCTCGCACAGCGACTCCTCGAACCAGCGATTGCCGTCGTCGTCGCGATCGAACCGGCAGAGCACGTGGCACAGCTCATGGGAGAACTGATAGGCGTATTGAGACCAGAGACGGCCTCCGGTCTCCAGGTGCACCCGCACCGCGCCGTCAGGCGCGCGTTCGAAGAGCGAGATCGGTCCGCCCCTCGCATGCACTTCGATCGTGAGGGAACCCGTTGCCGGGACGAGCGGCACGAGCGATACCGCCACCGAATTTAGGACCGCCCGGACGTCGGCCGGCACCGCGCCCTCCCACGCGTGCTCATCGGCCAGGCGGATGGTCAGTGTCGATCGTTCCGCCGGATCCTGGGCGACCACGAGGGCGGGCGCGAAGGCGACGACCGATCCGAGCAGCATGGTGGTGGATCGACCCATGGTCATCACTATCGGCTCCCGGGAACCGCCTGCGGTTCGGCGAGCCGCCGCCGTACGAGATCGGGTAGGAATTTGACTGGAACCGATCCATTGGCGAGGACCGCCTCGTGGAAGCGTCCGAGGTCGAATGCGTCGCCGCGGTCGCGCTGAATCGCGTTTCGAAGCCGTACGAACGCCGTCCGGCCGGCGAAGTAGGTCGACAACTGTACGGAACTCTGCTTGGCACGAATGATCTTGAGCCTGGCCTCTCCCTCCGTCTGGTAGGCGTCCCTCACGAGGAAGTCGAGGGCCTGCTCGTCCGACCATCCGGAACAATGCATCCGATGATCGAGGATCGCATTGGCGACGGCCCGGAGAAAGAACTTCAACTGGCTCAGCCGCAGGGCGGCGTCGCCCGCGCCGTAGCCCTGGTCGAGCATCATCCGCTCGGTATACAC
>JBJTBB010000023.1:0-8573 GCA_046091125.1 Planctomycetaceae bacterium | reverse complement strand
GGCCATACCGATCGGGGTGGCCGAAGGCTTCCGATCCCCGATCGCAGGGACGGCTGGGGGCTCCCGCCATGCTGGCTGTGAAAAGGCTGCCCGGAGAAGGATCGCGAAGAGTGCCACCCCCACGACCGCTGCAAGCAGTTTCTCACCGGACGGCGTCGCGATGGAAACGAAGGGGGCCTGAGCGGTGAGCATCACTCCGAATACGAGCAGCACCAGCGTGCCACCGACGTAGATCATCAATTGCATCGCACCCACGAATTCGGCGCCAGCGAGAAAAAACAATCCGGCCGTCGCACTCAGTGACAGCACCAGGTGGAACGCCATGCGGACGACGTTGTCGGTGAACACGACTGCGAGCGCAAGCCCACAGGCAGCGGCGGCAAACAGCAGGAAGAAAAAGCCGTGCCAGTTGAAGCCGGCCGCAAGGCAGACGCTCGCGAACGCGTAACAGGGAATCATCGCACGCCCTCGAATTCCAAGCCGTACGGCTCGGCATCACGCTTCACCGCCACCAGCGGCCCCGCGGAATCCTGCACACGATCGACGCCGGTCGGACCGATCGCAGTTGTCGCACGGGTGCCGGAAGACGCCATCAACCCGCCCGGCCCCTCGATCCAACCTTCCCTGATTTCACCACCGGGGCGAAACACCAACCGTGGCAACCGATTGGGCGCGAAGAGACCCACGAGCCCACCGGGAGCGGCCCATGTCCAGAGCATCGCTCCGGCAAACATGACCGCCGCGATGGGCGTGCAGTACTTGAGGCACGTGGTCATCACCTGGTCGATGCGAAGCCTGGGCAGGGTCCATCGCACCCACATCATCACGAGCACTCCGAGCGTCGCCTTGCCAAGGAGGTTCATGCAGCCGATGAGTCGCACGACGAAGGGGGCCGTGTCGCCGGTGCCCTCGCTCAATCCAAGGATGGACGCCAAGGGAACAGGCCCGTTCCATCCCCCCAGGAACAGCACGCTCGCCAGCCCGCTGACCAGAAACATCGAGCCGTACTCCGCCATGAAGAAAAAGCTCCACCGGAGACCCGAGTATTCAGTGTGAAATCCGGCCACCAGTTCACTTTCGGCCTCGGCCAAGTCGAACGGCGCTCGATTGACGCTTGCAACGGCGCACGTGAAATAGACCCAAAACACGACGAACGTGAACGGATCGTGAAAGACGTACCAGTTGGTGAACCATCCCGCCTGTTTCTCGCCGATCGTAACGAGATCCATCGTGCCGGAGAGCATGACGGGCACCACCACGCACATGCCGAGGGGCACCTCGTAGCTGACGACCTGAGCGGCCTCCCGCATTGCTCCGAACAGCGACCACTTGGAGGCCGACGCGTACCCCGCCAGGATCACACCGAACACTTCGAGACCCAGGACCGCGACGACGAAGAACCCGCCAACATTCAGCCGCTGTCCTACCACATCGAATGCGAACGGCAGCGCGATGAAGGCGGCGAACGAGGCACAGAAGCTCACATAAGGGGCGATGCGAAAGAGCATCGCATCGGCTCCATCGGGCATCAGGTCCTCCTTCGCGAGGAGTTTGATGCCGTCGGCAACGCTCTGCAGCCAGCCGAACTTTCCGCCCGTGCGCGTGGGTCCGAGTCGATCCTGGATGCGAGCGGCGATCTTGCGCTCGGCCCAAATAAAAACCAGGGCACCGACCGCCATGACGTTGAGAATCAGAACAGCGGCGGTGACCGCCGTGACGGTCCACGACAACCACACGGGGAATCCGGCCGAATGAGTCAGAAATTCAACCATGACCCGACCGCTTCCCGTCCTGAACGGAACACTCTTGAAATTTTGCCGAAATTTTGCACTAGCGCCGCCTGATTCACAAGCCTTCGCGGGAAAAACAGGCTTTTGTCGATGGACGGCATTCCGTCCATCGCGACGCTTTCCTCAGCGGTCGATCTCCCCCATGACGATGTCGAGACTGCCGACGATGGCAGGCACATCGGCGATCAGGCAACCGCGACAAAGCTCGGCCAACACCGAAAGGTTCGAGAAGGAACTCGAACGGGCACGAGCCCGCCACGGAATCGCCGAACCGTCGGAGACGAGGTAAAAGCCCATCTGGCCCTTGGGACACTCGGTCTCGAGGTAAACGTCCCCAACGGGCATCTTTTCGGTCAGTTTCGCGGGCTCGCCGAGCGGCTCGCGGCAGGACGAGTAGCGATCGATTGCCTGCCGCACGAGATCCATCGATTGCACGACCTCGAGCATGCGAACGAAGAATCGGTGCCAGCAATCCCCGATCACGGCTTCTCGTGGCACCGCCGGGTACACGTGATCCCTGGGGTAGTGCCCGTTCGTCATCACCGCCACCTCGAACGCGTAGCCCTCGTACATCGACGTATAGAGGGTCTCGCCATCCCGCCTGAGATCCTGGTCGACACCGCTGCCGCGGAGCACCTGACCAGAGCAGCCGTAGTCGATGGCCATCGCGGCGGAAAGCGTTCCGATCCCAGCGGTCCGCTTGACGAAGATAGCGTTCGTCGTGAGGAGCGTGTGATATTCCTGGATCACGGGCTCGAACTGGTCAAGGAACGCCTCGCACTTCTGCAGCCACCCTGAAGGCAAATCCGCCGTCAGCCCGCCAACCGTGATGTAGCTGTATGTGAGCCTCGCCCCACACGCTTCCTCAAACAGATCGAGGATCTTTTCTCGCTCACGAAAGGCATACAAAAAAGGACTGAAGGTCCCAAGATCCAGCCCGTAGGCTCCCATGCCCACAAGATGGCTGGCGATGCGACCCAATTCACAGATCAAAACCCTCAGGTGCCGCGCCCGTTCGGTGACCTGCCTTCCCATCAGCTTCTCGACCGTTAGCGCCCAGCCGAGATTCATGTTCATCGCGGCGAGGTAATCCATTCGGTCCGTGTAGGGAATCCACTGGCGATGAGTCAGATTTTCGCCGATTTTTTCGGCCGACCGATGCAGGTACCCGATGTGCGGCTCGACCTCCGAGAGGATTTCGCCGTCGGTGCGCAGAACAAGCCTGAGCACGCCATGCGTGCTGGGATGCTGCGGACCCATGTTGACGAGCATCTCGTCCGTTCGAACGTCGAATTCGAAGATCCGCGGATCGTCTTCAGTCAGCGACGTCATTCAGCGGCCCCTGATGCCGTGGTACTCGAGCGGTTGCTCGTAATCCTTCCTCAACGGATGCCCCACCCAGTCTTCCGGGCACAGAATCCGCCGTAAGTCCGGATGGCCCGTGAACACGATTCCTGAGAGATCGTAGACCTCCCGCTCATGCCAATCAGCCGTCCGCCAGATCCCAGCGACGCTGGCGATGGAGGGGAGCCTGCCCGGCACGTCATCCTCCCATCGCTGCAGGTTGCATTTGATCACGAGGCTGGCCCGGGCCACGGTGCTCCAAAGGTGGTACACCAGCTGAAGATGAGGCTTCCAAGGGACCTTGGCCGCTTTTTTTTCATCTCGTTCGAACCAGTCGACCGCTGTGACACACTGCAGCGAATCGAAACGCACGGACGAATGCTCTTTCAGCCAGCGGCAAACCTCGAGCAGACGATCTGGGGCGACTTCGATCCAGGGGTCGATGGCATCCAGATCGCGCGACACCACGGCTCCGTAAACGGCCTGCTCGAGCGAGTCCAGAAAAGCGACGCCGCGAGTCATCTCCTCGCCCTCCCCCCCGACGATCGACGCGGGCCGGTCTCTGCACCGACCGCCCTGACCCAATCGAGGTCACCTCGAAACCAAACGTAGGCGAATCCCACGAGTAACACGGCGAAAAAGAAGGCCATGTCAAGCACCGCGGCGGTGGAAAGACCCGTGCCTATCGAGCGAATGACTCTATCCGCATCGACCGCACCGCCGGCAAATGGCACATCACCCTTCAGCCCCAGCTCCTGAAGAATGCCGGCCGCCGCCGTCGTCAGCGTCGACCCTGACGACGCCTCCGACACCACCGCGAGGGCAGGGTCCCTCAACTGCGACGCCTTCCCGAACACGGTCGCCCAGGGGAAAAAAAGAGCGACCTCAACATCGAAGATGATGAACAACAGGGCGACCACGTAAAAGCGGAGGTCGAATTGCACGAAGCTCGAGCCTATGGCTGGCTCGCCGCACTCGTAGACCTCGAGCTTCTCTTTATTCGGAGCCCGTGGACGAACGAGCCATCCCATGAGCAGATTGACGCATAGAAACGCTCCGCCGATCGCCACGAAAAGGCTGAGGTAGCCGGCGATCAGAACGTGAGACATTGCGACGAGAACGTTCATGCGGACGACACCGTCTCTCAATGGTCAGAGTTGTCGGAAGCGATGATGGACTGTGGGGGCTGTCGATCGTGCGAAATCGTTTGCTCCGAGTCGGAGAGGCTCATTGATTCGGACCGCCGTGAACCGGATCAACAATCACTTTTGCAGCAGCCACGGCCGTCGGATTCAGCGTCGCACGCCCCCACGCCACCTCCACGGGAAGCCTCGCAAAATCAACGATCGTCCCGTCCCTGCTGTAGCAACTGAGGTCATGGGAAGCACCCATGAAGATGCAGTCGACCGGACAGGGTTCCACGCAAAGTGCACAGAACATGCATTTCGAATAGTCGATGGCGAATCCGGTCACCATGAAGCCCTTGCCTGCCGGAACCTTTTCTTTCCCTATGTAGATGCAGTCCACCGGACACGCCTTGGCACACTGATCACATGCGATGCACGTCGTGAGGTCATACCGATGAAACCCACGATAGCGGGCCGCGACTGGCACGGGCAGCTCGGGATACTCGAAGTGCTCCGTGAACGTCCGCCTCCCGGGGTCGTATGTCGACCTGAAGACACGAAACGTCACCACGAGTCCCCTCAGAACGGTCGTGATGGCCGAAGACAGGTTGTGAAGCCACTCCCGCATTCAGTCAGTTCTCCCCGAGCCCGTTTCCGAGCGGCCCCTTCCGATCATCGAAGTGAATTGGGTTTTCACAACGGATGCGACCGCACCTTGGCGTGCTCGAGCCCCTCGGTTCCGGGCCAACAACCCTACGATTCCCGTGCGAAACCCGTGTTCTCCAAGAAAACCGGTCAAAAGCCGCTGGTGAATCGTCTCACGAATCGCTCTTGCGGCGGAGTATATGGCGTCGCTCAATCGGAACAAGCGAGAGCCCCACAAACCCCTGCAAAACACAGCAAAAACCGTGCCTAGAGGGTTGACGCACCTCCCTCAACCTGTACATTAGTCTGTCAGTGGTTGGTAGTCGATTCGAGAAGGTCGGTCCCCAAGCCCTTCGCTCAAAATCAATCCCATGCTCGTTCTTTCGCGGAAAAAAGACGAGGCGATCGTCATCAACGACGACATTACGATCGTCGTCGTGGAGATCCGGGGCGACAAGGTCCGTCTGGGAGTAGAGGCCCCCAAAGAAGTTCCCGTTCACAGACGAGAAGTGTTCGATGCGATCCGCGAAGATTCTCGCGGCTCATCGATCGAGTCGATTCAGGGAGACCTCCGCCAGGCCGACCTTTCAACCGAGGGTGTCGTAGCGTCCCCGGCGGATGCAGGCGAAACCGTCCCGCATGTCGACGAACAGGCAGCGGACTGAACGGCTTTTTGTCCGTTTCGAACCGGGCTCATGGGTCTCCGCCAAAAAGCTCGTTCCATCGAAGCATCCGGTTGGCCGAAACATTCCCGTTATCGGTGATTCCGTGAATGGCCGAGCCTGCTAAGATCATCTCGTAACCGTCGCAGAGCAAATCAGACGACAGATCGCGGCTATGGCCGAACTTGTCGTCGAAGGCCCCGTCGTCTAGTGGTTAGGACATCGCCCTTTCAAGGCGGTAACACGGGTTCGAGTCCCGTCGGGGTCATTCGAGTAGCGACGGATCCTGGCGTCGTCCAAACGCCGGGCTCTTTCGGGGGTGCAACTGCATGCGGCAAACATCCGGATACGATGCCGTTTTACTGGTCTCGTTTGGAGGACCCGACGGTCCAGACGACGTCCTTCCGTTCCTCGAGAATGTTCTTCGTGGGCGGAATGTGCCCCGCGAGCGCCTGCTGGAGGTGGCGGAGCACTACCACCATTTCGGTGGCAAGAGTCCGATCAATGAGCAGAATCGTCGACTGCTTTCCTCGATCAGGGCGGAATTATCGACGCGGGGACCGGATATCCCGGTGTACTGGGGCAATCGAAACTGGCACCCATTCCTCACAGACACCCTGAGAGAGATGTCGGAAGCCGGGGTCCGCAAGGCGATCGCCTTCGTGACCAGCGGTTTCAGTTGCTACTCCGGCTGTCGTCAGTATCGCGAGAATATTCAGGATGCCCGTATGCCTCTAGGCACGGCCGCACCACAGGTCGACAAGATCCGCGTCTTCTTCAATCATCCCGGATTCATCCACCCAATGGCCCGGAATGTTCTCTCTGCCATCGGCCGCCTGACAGAAATACCGGATACCGACAGCGAGGGAGCAACTCTGGCCAGAAAGGCCGCTGAACTTCCTGTGCTGTTCACGGCCCACAGCATCCCAGAGTCGATGTCGAGTGGCTGTCGGTACGTCGAGCAACTTTCGGAAGCTGCGAGACTCGTCGCCGAACGGGCCGGCCTGGGGCAATGGAGACTCGTCTATCAAAGCCGCAGCGGCCCACCCAGCCAACCCTGGCTCGGACCGGACATCTGCGATGCCATTCGGGAAGTCGCTTCCCAGGGGCACTCGGAGATCGTCCTTGCCCCCATAGGTTTCATTTCCGATCACATGGAAGTGCTGTATGACCTCGACACCGAGGCGGCGGCTCTGTGCAAAACGCTGGGGGTGAGAATGGATCGCGCCGCGACTGTCGGCACCGATCCTGAATTCATCACCATGATTCGGGACCTGATCGCCGAAAGAGCTTGGGGCTTGTCGACCCGTGAAGCAATCGGTGTCCTTCCTGCCAGCCACGATGTCTGTCCCGCGGACTGCTGCCCTGCCCCAAGCCGCCCCCCCGTTGGTCGCCCCGGATCAGCCAATGACACAAGGATCTCCGGGGGCTCTTGCGCATCCGATGCATCCCGGACGACCGCGTGAGATCCCCACCAATCGCTTCCAAGAACTCAGCACCTTGGACAGATCGTCTCGCTCAACGACGGATCACGCCGGCCAAGCGGCCGAGACGGTCGTGCTGGTCCACGGGTACCTGGCCCACCGCCTGTGGCTTTCACTTCTCGAGCGCAGGCTCCGCCATCAGGGATTCCGCACGCTGAACTGGGGGTATCCTTCCCTGTTTCAATCGTTACGAGAACACGCCGCCAGGCTCCGGGAAGACCTTTTTCGGCTCGACAACGGAGACGACGGTCCTGGTGGACCTGTTGGTGCGTTGCATCTTGTGACCCACAGTATGGGCGGCATCGTCGCGAGAGCAGCTCTCGAAGCCGGTGCTCCCCGCCGCCTGCGGCGCATCGTGATGCTTGGAACACCGAACGCTGGCTCCGAAGTAGCCCGGCGACTCGCACCGTTTCTGGGTCGACTGAGTCCTCCGATCCGCGAGCTATCCAATGGACAGGACGGTCTTGTCCACGCGATTGGCATGCCCGAAGGCCTTGAGATAGGTGTCCTGTCAGCCCGCTACGATGTCTTGGTCAGCCAGGTGAGCGCCCGCCCACAGGTCCCCCATCACCATGTGAGCATCAACTGCTCCCACTCGGGCCTCGTGCTTCGCAAGGATGCTGCTCGACACGTCGTCGATTTTCTAAGGACAGGCCATTTTTCACAGGACAGTCTGTGAACCCCGAGCATCGCTTGACCCAAAGCCGAGACGCTGGCGTCAGGCTGTCTCGGCCATCAGTGATCCAACCGAGAGATAGGATTGCCTCACCTTCAAGCATGCCTGGCGAAACCCCTCTGGCCGAGAGACGCCGGCCAATCGCAGGGTTTCGACGGGCCCCTTGAAAAAAATGAGGTCACCGGCGGGATACCACTCCTGACCGGGCCGCTGTTCGATCTCGATGCGATCGAACCGATCGAGGTCGACGAACTGCTGAATGGCTCCCTGAATACCTCGGTCGATCGTCACTCGGCGATTCGTCAATCGATACCGACGGATCGCCCACGGCAGACGCATTGAGAAATACAACATCGCCGCGATTGGCATTGACAGCAGGGCGAGAACACGCCCAACGGTCACCGGCCCCACGCCCGCACTGATCCCGGCAAGTCGACCTAGAAGCCGCCCGGGAGCCGTCGCCGCCATGGATGGCCAGACCATCATGATCGTCGCTTCCGACACGCTCGGCGGGACGACACCCGCTATCGATTGCAGTTGCATTCCGAACATGCCCCCACACTTGATCAAACCAGGAACCAACCCTTACTCGACCAAACTTCGAATCATCCAACCAAACGCCTGGGAGAAGACGATAGACCAAAAACGGGTACGAAAAAACCCGCCGGAGCCCTTTCGGGCCCCGGCGGGTCTCCGTTCAGTGACTGCCCCCGAGGGAGCAGCGGCAGTATGCCGGCGGGCGGTTTCCCGACCCGGCCGATCTCTGTCGGCGGCATTCCCCGGAACCGAAGTTCCTGGAGATCCAGGGCCGAAGCCCCGGCGACGATCGTCTCCACATATCTGTT
>JBJTBB010000022.1:0-16420 GCA_046091125.1 Planctomycetaceae bacterium | reverse complement strand
CACTTCCTGGAACGGGTCGACTGGCGTCGGGACTGCCACTTCCACACCGAAACCACGATCGACACGCTCGACTACTCGGGAAGCGGCTTCAACACGGGTTCGAAGCTGGTGGTGGCCGCTCGCGGGCCGGCCGTGCGACGTCTCGGTTCATCCGTTCCCGAATCGGTGCCACTCCCCGCCGGATTTCGCGATCCGGCCGTATGCCTGCCGGGCGTGATGGTGATTGGAGGCCCCGGAATAGCTCCCCGGCCGATGCTCGACACCGTTGGGGACGACGAAGTGGCCTCCCGTCCCGATGCGGTCTGGAGAAAGGACATCGAACGGTTGACACGATCGATCGAACCCGGCCATCCACTCTGGGATTGGCCGCTGGTCGTCATCGTGGACGACCCGTGCTTCACCGCCGCAAGCCTCGAAAACCTTCTCTGGGTCACCTTCACCCGCTCGAATCCGGCGACGGACGTGGAAGGCTGTCGCAGCCGCGTGCTCGACAAACACTGGGGCTGCGAGGGGCCACTCGTGATCGACGCCAGGCTCAAGCCCCACCATGCCCCGCCGGTCGAGGAAGACCCCGCCATCACGGCCAGGATCAACGCCCTTGCCACGAGCGGGGGACCGCTCTCCGGCATCCTCGGCGATTGAACACCGGGCCCCTCGAGACAGTGAACGTCGGCTCGAGAACGTCGACTAGCCAGCGATCTCGACGATCCTGACCCTGGTCGACACCGAACGATGACCGGTGCGTCGTCGATAATTCTTACGGCGGGCGAATTTCTGAACGTAGATCTTCTCACCCTGAGATGTGCCGAGCACCTCGGCCTTGACCGAAGCACCCTTCACCGTGGGTGATCCCAAGGTAAGCGAACCTGATCGGTTCACGGCGAGCACGCGATCAAAAACCACCGGATCCCCAGCAGCCAGATGACGGAAGTCGATGGTGAGTTCCTGACCGGGATGCACCATGTATTGCCGCCCACCGTCGGCGAATACCGCGTAGAGCTTCGCAGATCCGGCCATACCGTCGGATGCACTTGCTGCGGCTTCCTTCGACGTATCTTTCTTCGCCTTCGCCATCGTGCTTGATCCTTCGTATCGAGGTAGCCAAAGTATACCCGCGTTCGGTGCGGTCAAAAGGGGCCATGGTTCGGGCGGACAAAGCGCCCGCTCGGTCTTCAGCCGGTCAATCGAGCCCCTTTTCCGAAAAAAAAGCCGCCGACTCCATCACATCAAGTCTCAGGGGAAGCGGACGGGTCGCCCGGACGCAACCCTCGCCTCGAACACGAGATGCTCCGGCGAAACCCCATCCTTGCCGACCACATGCAGTTGAATGTGCGTCGTGTCCTCGAAGTGCGCCATTTCCCGCCTCTTGCGGTTGTTGATCCAGGTGGCGACGTCGTCGTGCACGGTGATGTCGAGTCGGGTGATGTCATCGCGAACCGCTGAGAGCTGCAGCGTACGCATCACCTCGATCGCCATGCTTTCGGCCGTCTTTACCATTCCCGTCCCGGAACAGGTCGGACAGTCACGGAAGATGCTCTTTCGCAACGACGGGCGGATCCTCTGCCGCGTCATCTCGATCAAACCAAAAGGGCTCGTCCGGAGGATCTTGGTACGAGCCCGGTCCCGCTTCATCGCATCGTGCAGAGCCTTCTCGACGCCTCGGCGGTATTTCTCCTTCCGCATGTCGATGAAGTCATTCACGATCACGCCGCCGAGATCCCGCAGACGAAGCTGGCGGGCGATCTCCTTGGCCGCGATCAGATTCATCTGATAGGCGTTCTCCTCCGCACTTTTTTCCGTGCGAAACGAGCCCGAGTTGACGTCGATTGCTACCAGCGCCTCGGTGGTGTCGATGACGATCGAACCACCACCCTTGAGCGGAACCTTTCGCTGGTGGATGCGGCCGATTTCCTCCTCCAGCCCGTAGCGGTGGAAGAGCGGCTCCTTTCCCTCGTACAGCTGCAGCCGGCTGGCATAACGGGGCATGACCAGTTCCAAAAACTCCCTGGCCCGTTCGTAGGCCGCAGGCTCGTCGATGAGGATTCTTCCGACGTTGTCCGTGAACATGTCGCGGATCGTCCGGATAATCATGTCGCTTTCCTGGTAGAGGTCGATCGGTGCCGAATACTTTCGCATTCGTCGCACGATGCTCTTCCACAGGCGAAGCAGATAGGCCATGTCCCGGGCCATTTCCTGCTTGGTTCGTGTCGTGCCGGCCGTACGAACCACGAAACCGACACCCTTTGGTGGCTTCAGATCGAGCATGATGTCCCGCAGCATGCGGCGGTCGTGCTCGTTGTCGATCTTCTTCGAGATCCCCACGCGTCCGAGCGGGGGCATCAGAACGAGATAGCGACCCGGGATCGATATGTAGGTGGAGAGCGTTGGCCCCTTCGTGCCGAAGCCCTCTTTGATGACTTGAACAAGGACTTCGTCACCGCGTCGGAGTACGTCCTGGATCGGTGGCTTGACTCTCGGTCTGTCACCAAGGCGGGTCCGACGTCTTGGTGCCGTCTTGGTTCCCCCCTCCTCCACCTTGGCGGCGGGATCTGGGGCATCGAAGGCCTTGTCGGGATCGAGCCCTCCCTGTCGGTAGTACTGAGGCTCCACATCGCTGATGTGCAGGAAGCCGTTGCGTCCAACGCCGAAGTCGACGAAGGCCGCCTGGATGGATGGCTCGATGTTGACGATCCGGCCCTTGTAAATGTTGCCGACATAATTCTCACCGCTGGTGCGCTCGACGTAGAGTTCCTCCAGCACGCCATCCTCCATGATCGCGATGCGGCACTCCTCCGGCTGAGACACGTTGATCAGCATTTCCTGTTTCATGATTTCTCCCGTATGGGCTTGTTCGTTGCCTTGTTCGTTCGTATCGGGATCATCTGGTCTCGGTTATCTCTGCATCGATCACAAATGACTCTCTCCCCGACCCCATCAGGCCACTGTCTGGGCGAGCGTGCGACGCAAATGGTCGCGCAGGAACGCCTTCACCTGCTGGGCACTGTCCATCTCGAGCACCCGGCGGGCCACCACCCGGCACTCCTCCGCCGACACGCTCCGGCAGAGCTGCTTCACCTCGGGAATCGCGCTTGCGGGCACGCTGAGTTGCCGCAATCCGAGCCCCACCAACAGCGGCGTGTACATCACGCTGCCACTCATCTGACCACAGACATTGGCGGGGAGCCCCGCCTCGGTCGCCACCTCGACGGAGCGACGTAGCAGTCGCAAGACCGCGGGATCACAGGCGTTGTAGAGGTCGGCGACTTCATTGTTGCCCCGATCCACGGCAAGCGTGTACTGGATCAGGTCATTCGTCCCGATCGAGACGAAATCGACCTCCTTTACGAAGCTGTCGAGCATCATGGCCGCGGCCGGCGTCTCGACCATCATTCCCACCGGCATCGACCGATTGAAGGCGATACCGTGCTCGGCGAGATCCTCCATCACATCCGAGAGCACCATGCGAGCCTGTCGAAGTTCCACGATCGTTGAAATAAGGGGAAACATGACGCGCACGTCCCCCAGCGCGCTTGCCCGCAGGATCGCCCGCAGTTGCGTCCGAAACATCGGAAGCTGTCGCAGTGAAAGCCGGATGCTCCGGAGACCGAGGCAGGGATTCCGTTCCTCCTCAGGAGTCTGCTCGGTCAGCATCTTGTCGGCCCCGAGGTCGAGCGTGCGGATGACGACCGGAAGACCGTCCATTGCTTCGACGACCTGTTTGTACGCCGCGTAGTGGTCCTCCTCAGTCGGCTCGCGTGGGCTCGTGAGATAGAGGAATTCCGTGCGGTACAGGCCGATCCCGTCACAACCCCGAGCAATGCACTGCTCCACTTCGCCGGGAAACTCGATGTTGCCGAGGATCCCGATGCGCACTCCGTCGGTCGTCTCCGCAGGAAGGTCCCGAAGCCTGTCCAGCGAAGCCGCCACCGTCCGGGCTGCCTCCACCTCCAGCCGATATCGGGCGATCGTCTCCTCGTCCGGCTGCAGAATGACGATCCCCTGGTTGCCGTCGAGGATGACGGGCTCACCACCAGAGACGTCGGCGAGAAACGGACCGATGCCGACGACTGCTGGAATCTCCAGACCCTCCGCGACGATCGCCGTATGACTTCCAGGACCCCCGAGTTCGGTGGCGAATCCTTGAACGAAACGCTTGTCCAGTCGCGCCGTCTCGCTTGGCGTCAGGTTGTGCGCGAGAACGATCACCGGCTGCGAGATGGCTGCGAGCGTTTCACTCCGCTGACCCAACAGATTGCGCAGCAGACTCTTCTCGATGTCGTAGATGTCGTGAGCCCGTTGCGAGATGTGATTGTCGAGGCTCTGGAACGCCTTCGCATAGCGGCGAAGCGTGCGACTCACCGCGTATTCCGGCCACAGATTGCGATCGCGGACCGCGGAAACCAATTCGGCCTGCAGCCGCTCATCATGCAGCATCGCCAGATGGGCGTCGAAGATGGCCGCATATTTCTGACCCAACTCGGCCCGAATCGCCTCACGATTGCGCTCGATTTCGCCGGTTGTTTCACCGATGGCCGCCGAGAGCCGCGCCAGTTCCGTGTCGACCGCACTCCGGGCCACGAAACGCCTGGGAATGCGAAATCCCTCAGCGTCGAGGACGAGTGCCTCACCAATCGTCACCCCGGGCGAACCGGCAATCCCTGGAAGTTTCAACATGGCGTGCTGACGGCACGCCGGGCGCTCGAGGAACGGATCTGTTGAGTCCAATCGCCGCATCCCCGATGGGATGTCGACGGCGGCACGGACCTGCGGTGATCGCTCCGGCTAGCGCCGGCGCCGCCCGGGCCCTGGGGCCTGGCGGAGGGACCTCAGGCGACATCGTACGGAGAGATCGCGAGCGTTCGAACGCGATCACCATCTCCGCCGGTCAGCCAGGCAGTCCCCTGTCGGATGTCTCCTTCGTACTACGGTGTCTCGTTGAAATTACGTTCAAATAGGAGCACAAGGGCGGCCACGGCCGCGTCGGCATCGGGGCCCGTGGCCTCGATCACCAGCCTCGTCCCCTCCTCCGCGGCGAGCGTCAGCACATCGAGGATGCTTTTCCCATCCACTCGTGCCGACTGCGTCACGAGCTCCACCCGTGACTGCCATCGCCGCGCCTCCCGCGCAAGCATGTCCGCCGGCCGGGCGTGAAGTCCCTGCCGGATTCGCACGACCACGTCCCGTGTTACCGTCTTGTCGGACATCGCTCACGACACGATTCCATGGCTATCTGCCTCCTCCAGTAGGTGCTGAATGTCGGTCGCACCGGCGGCCGATTTCAGACAGCTACAAAAGGACTCGTCCCTCAACTGTCGCGAAATGTTCTCCAAAGCCCGAAGGTGATCCCCCGGTCGATCTGGTGGCGAGACGAGCAGGAAAAACAACTGCACGGGATCGCCATCGAGACTGTCGAAGTCGATGCCCGTCCTGCTTACGGCGACCGTCCCCACCAACCGACTGACACTCGGATGTTTGGTGTGCGGAACGGCCACGCCGCGACCGATACCCGTGCTGCCGAGATCCTCTCGCTTCAAAATCGCCTTGACGATGCTTTCCGCCTCGCCTTTTGCGATCTTGCCGGACTCGGCGAGGGCATCGATCATCTCACGAATCACGCCCTCCTTTGTCGTCGCCGAGACGTCGGGACGGATCGACTCCGTGGCCACGAAATCGGAAAACTTCATCTGCTCTTCGGCCCGTGATGCGACCCGCGGAAAGCCTTCAGCCCGTTTTGATGAAACGGCCCGCATTCCCTAGGAATGCCGGGAACTCTCCGCGTGCTTGTGATCCCGGGTCTTCTCCTTGTGCTTTCGAAGTTGCTGCTCGAGCTTTTGAACCGCCCCGTCGATGCTCCGCCAAAGGTGCGACGACGTTTCATGGCTGACCAACTCATGCATGTGCTCAGGACTGGCGACGATTTCCACCAACGGCAAGGAAGGGTTTTCGAGATCCACCGTCACCACCAGTGACGTCAGTCGATCGAAGTACCTTCCAAGACGCGACACTTTTGCCACGATCTTCGACTGGGACGCCGGGCTCAGATGGCCATGTCGAGTGGAAACGTTGATCTGCACGGAAAACCTCCCTGGAGGTCGGGGGTCGTCTCGAGGCGACTCGTCCGATGATACCAACCGCTTCATCCTCTCGACAGCCCTCCAGCCGCAGACCGCCGAATGAGGCCTTTCTCCAATTGTTGCCGCCACCACCGAACCCCATCCGCACGAAGACTCTGGGACCGCTCGGCCCGGTATCGAAGCCGCTCCGTTGCCTTCGGATTGACGATCTGTTCCAGACGCCAGGAAGCAACGCGCCTGACTCCGAGTTCCGGATGGTCCAGCGCTGTGACGAGTTCTTCGGCAGCACCTCCTTCAAGAGCTTCATCAGAAAAGCCGACTGCACAGGCGTATACAAGCGCAGCGTCCCCGGCTGGCAGACGGTCCTCGAGAGCAGCCCTCAAGCTTTGCATCTCTTCCGGACCTCGCGCAAGGGCGGGCAGCATCGCTCTCTCGAAGAGCGATCGCCACTGCGTCGGTGACAGCCCCTTTGCGGTGCCATCCGCATTCAAGAGCTCGACCATGACATCGAACTCGCCCATGGCGGCAAGCGCCTCGGCGGCAGCAACCCTGTTCTCGACTTTTCGATCAACCGAGAGCTCTCGCATGGCTCGCTGAACCGGCGACACGGCGGCGACGCGGGCCCGTAAGTCTTCGGCGGCAGATCTGTCCAATCTTTCCAGCGGAGCGGGTGACTCGACCCAGTCTGAAGCCGGATCGATCGAGCCAAACCCCACCACGTCCGCGTTCGTGTTCACCCATTCCAATATTGTCCCCACGGCCACGCTTCCATCGGTGATAGAGAGACGTTCTTGGATCGCATCGGGGTCATTTACCGGCACTGGAACGAATTGAGGAAGTGGCTCGCCGAGTGGACTCCATCGGCCACCTGCCGGAAACCACAGTCGCCCCACGATGGTCACCTGATCGGTGAAATTCCCTTCAATCGACTTACCGACAGCATGAGCCCCTTCCAAGAGACCCCGATTGATTTCCATCCCGACGACCGAACCAGGGGCCACGGTCAACCGACCTTCAAGACCGCCGATTCGGACGTGAAGACCATTCACCGTGGAGATCACCGCCGCCCGTCCCTCGAGGAGTTCGATCGCAGGAATTCCTTCCGCTGACGGTTGGCCAATCCGAACGCGAGCCATCGGATAGAGCCTCAGATCACACCCTCCAAGACTGATCCCGGTCAGAAAGAAACCCGGGACAAGTAACTCATCTCCCGCATGGATCGGCTCCTGCTCACCGGGAACCCGCCACCCATCCGACGCGGCAGTGAGTGGATTGGCAGCCTCGTCATCCCCCGGCAACTCGACATCGCTGCGGACGAGAATCAGAGGCATTCCGGAGAATGTTCCGACCCCCTCTCCAGACCCAACGACCGCCGATCCCTTCTGATCGGAATCCTGTTCGATGCGAGTCGGATCGGTGTCGGTGATCGACGCCCTCTGCGAGGCGCCGGCGAGCCCTCCGCCGGCCGGACCGCGGCCGGGGGCGTCCGTCGCCGCGATTGCCATCGCATTCCCGCCCGGCACGGGACGCGTTCGAGGTGGTTCTCGATCGGAGTCAGGTCCTGCGACTGGACTCGTGCGGGTCACGGCGACATCCGGTGATTCCGTATCCATGGCTGCGATCGCTTCCGGCGAGGCGGCCACTGTCGTCGATTGATCATCCGTGGAGGCTTGCGAGCCCTGTGGGTCGGTATCAACACCTCGATCGCCAGGATTCGTTCCGGAAGAAGTCGCCATGAGCTCGGCGCGATCCTCCTCTGGATGATCACTCTGGACGGATGATTCACGCGAGTCGACGACCACTCGCTCGTCGATCTGTTTGGATTCAAGCTGATTGGTTTCAAAGTCGGCGGTCTCATCTCTATCGGGATCGGGGTTCTGCGCATGCTGCGAGCCGGTGACGGCGGCCGGAATCTCCGAATCGGCCCGGGCTCGCGTTGCCAACTCACGCCCCTGCCCCGTCGTCCTGGGTATCCAGAGCACAAATGCAAGGGCCACCATGAGCGCCGCGGCGAAGAGCAAGGCGGCCACTGCCACACCCCATGCCCGCCAGGCATCACCGCCTGTCGTCCGGTCACTCCGAACGGTCGCATGGGTGCCCGACCGATCCGAAGCGCTGGAGGCATGCACGTCGGCGCGCTCGCTGCCTGAGTGACTGCCCTCGGCGCCGTGCACCCCTGCGTCGGTGGGTGAGTAATCATGTCCAGCCCGACTCGGCTGCGAATCGTCAACATCGACCTTCGTTTCAGTTTTGGGGATCCGTGCGGCTGTGGACCGGGCGAGGATCATCGAGCGAACAGCCTCGAGCATCTTTCCAATCTCTTGGGGCTCTGCCTCCGCCACCAAGGAGGAATCTCGCTCAAGTTCGGCGATCAACCGATGACATCCGGCGACCTCGCACAACAACCGCTCGGATTGCAGGCACTCCTTCTCGAATGATGGCATCCGTTCGACTGGCAGCCGGTTTGCGATGTACTCCGCGATGTCATTGCATGTGGACAGTTCCGCGACCGAAAAGCCCGCTCTGCCCTGAGTTGCCACGGGAGAGGTCTTCGAGCCGGCATGTTGCATCACCACATCGCGGGAGGTGACCGCATCGATGCGTCCGGCCATGAGTCTCGCCGTCAGGCTCGCCTCGACCCTGCTCCCGATTTCCCGGGTGTCTTCTGCTGAAAGCAGACCATCCCGCCAAGCCAAGAGCGTTCTCAGAGTCAGTTTCACGGTTCACCTCTCTCAGTCGGTTTGCCGACGTTCCTGGTCCGCTGCGAAGGCCACCCTGCCGCCAGCACAACTGCTGCAAGCCTGACAGTGCCCTCCTTCTCCTATTGATAGATGTGGCGCCTTTCATCGGGTTTCGTACCACCTCGAACAGCGGCCACCGTGCGCGAACCACTGGATACCGGGATACGTAGGACTTTTTCTGGCCTGCCGGGCGACCGGCGGACTGTGCCGGTCTTTGCGGCAATTTCGGCCCATAACGGCAGGGAATCCACCGTCGACGCCTCGGCTGGCCGGGTGGGATGGGTATCATGCACGGGTTGTGAATCGTTCATCGCTGACGAGTTCCATTCCAGGCAGAAAACCCGCGATTGAGCGGGCTTGAGGAACGAATTGATGACTGCGATGACCCGCAATCGTCGTCAGGCAATCCTGCGGCAAGCCGCTGGATACGTCGAATTGGCAGAGGTGTTGGTGGAGCCTCACCGTCCGACGCCCACAGCGGCCATCCGGGTTCTCGACAGAGCGCTTGCAACACTAGAGCAACTCCCCGAGCCCACGCGTTCAACGCCCGATGCACTGCTCCTCGAAGGAGAGGCTCTCCGAGCATCCGAGCGTTGGGAAGAGGCGATCGTTCCTCTACGACGCGTTGTTGCCCTTGCCCCTGCGCACGCCGCGTCTTGGCTCGCCATCGGTTGGTGCTTGAAGCGGCTCGGTCGGATCGGCGAGGCCGTTGACTCGCTGAAGGAGGGGCTTTCCCACGCTCCATCCCAGGCCATCCTGCATTACAATCTCGCGTGCTATCTTTCCTTGATGGGCCGTGTACCTCAGGCGATTGAGTATCTCACCCAGGCGATCGCGATTGATCAGCGTTTTCGCGACCTTACGTCTGGCGAACCGGACTTTGACCCGATCCGTGGAGACCCAAGATTTGTCGCGGCGACGGACGTCCCGGTGTCGTGACACTCTCGGATTCCGGCTGAATGACTTCGATAGGGATGCCTGAGTGTCCAGCATGTTCTTGCCGGTTTCTTGGAGGTGACACCACTGGTTTCGTGACGAGAGATGTCTCTGCTTGAGGGCGTTGATCGTTCCGGACGATTGCGGGGGACGCGTGACAAGTCGTTCGGAGTCGGCGTCTACTTCCCAGGCGCTTCAGCAACTGGTCGCTGTTCTGGCGAGCCCCGCCGCCGGCAATCCTTCTCAGTACCTCTTCCAGAGAGCGGCTGCGGTTTCTGGACTGGACTGGCTCTTTGCCACGTGTGAAGTCCCTGCAGCGATGACGCCGCAGGCCATGGCCGGCATTCGCGGCCTGGGATTCCGGGGCTGCATTCTCGCCCATCCTTGTCGAACCGAAGCGGTGCCGTGCGTTGACGTGCTGAGTCCGACGGCCTCATTCGCCGGAGCCGTCAGCCTCGTGGAGCGCAGGGGCGACGAACTCGTCGGTCACATGACCGATGGACGTGGCGTGGTGGAGGCGGTGAGACGCCATGCGGACCCGGCCGGGTTGCGGGTGACCATCGTGGGGACTGGTCCCGCGGCTCGGGCCACGGCACTCGAACTCGCGCTGGCTGGTGCTCAGGAGATCCTCATCGCGGGCCGCTCCGCGGATCGGGCGAATGATCTGGTCGAGAGACTCCGGCAGCTTGGCACGGTCAAAACCGGAACCCTGCCGGTGGACGGCACAGTCGTTGTTCCATTGGACAACAACCTTCTGATCGTCGCCCTGCCCGACGAGGCGACGCAGGACCTCACCCTTTCGACGCTGAGGCCGGACATGGTCGTTGCGGACCTCTCGATCTCCGGTCAGGGATCAACCATCCAGAGACAGGCCGCCTCCTGCAAGGCATGCTTCATCGGCGGAATCGACATTCACGCCGAGCGGTTCGCCGTAGATTTCAAACAGTGGACTGGCCTCGAAGCGGACACTGACATGCTTCGAGAGGCACTGGAGGAGTTTCTTTCAGCCTGATCGGACGTCGCGAACACCGGCCATGGACGGAACGCTTTTCCGCTATGCCGATTCGTTCAATGACTCGGGGAAGTCGACGCCTCGAGTCTATCGAGTTTTTTGGACAATTCAGCCGCCGAAGACCGGACGTCCGAGACCGGATCTTTCCCGAGATCCTCGATCAGCTTTCGGATGTTCTCAGGAGGAAGACCGTCGCTCGCATCGACAAGCAGGGCTACTGCTTTGATCGCATTCTTTACGATCATCGCACGTTTGTATCGAAGGGATTGTTCGACGGGCGATGCGGCGACAGCGGTGCCCTGCTGAGTTGGATCACGCAGCACGAGCATGTCTGCCAGCGGCTCGTAGGCCTCGTCTCGGCCGAGTCGGGCGAGCGCCGTCGCCGCGTTGTAGCGGACATCCGCCGCCCTGGATTCGGGTGATCCCGGTTCCAGCTCGGCAGGGGTTTGCGACGCCTCGGCGGCGACACCTCCCCCACCGAAACCGGCCCGCTCGAGACGCCGCGATTCCGCATCATCGCCCCCGATCACTCCGAGCGCGAAAGCCGCCCTACTGCGAAGAGCCGCATCCTCTGACCTCGAGGCCTCGAGGATGACGCTCCGTACGGCATCCGGATCGTCGAATCGGCTACCCGCATCGGCGAGGTTCGCCGCCAGCACCGCCAATGCCTCAACCGCTGCAACGGCAGTTCCAGCATCGGCGAGGTCACCCGCTCTGCGAACCAGGGGGGCAGCCGCGACGGGTGTGGCGAATTCCCCAAGCGCCCTACAGAGATAGAGTTTGAGCGTTTGAGACTGCTCGCCAACGCGTCCGCTCTGGACCTCTTCGTCGAGGATTGCCCCGAGCTGCTCCGCAAGACGGCTGTCAGTTTTCAGGGTGCTGCCACCCGGACCGCGCAGGTCATTTGCCAGGTTCAAGGCGGCCTGCCAACGTCCCTCGTTATCCCTCCGCAGCGTTCGCACGAGGGCCTGTGGGTCGGACCCTAGGTGTGCGAGCCAGTGGAACGACAGCCAGACCGAGACGATGATGCCAACGATGATCGCGGGCGCGAGAAACAGTTGAACGAGGAAGGCGGCACTCGGCGGCTCCACAGGCGGAAGGTGATGGTCGGGACGACCGCCTGAAGCCTGGCCGGAACCTGGATTGTCGATGGATCGGGAACCCTCGGTCATGACACTTCCATAAAACTGCGGACTGGGTGACTCTGGTAAGGAGTGTAGGACGGGCTCATCGTGCGTCAACGAACATCCAACAACCCTGTTCTCCCTCCGTCGAGATGGATGCCCTCGGTTTGGTCCGGAGTGGCGGGCAATTTGGCGCTCGATGAAGCGCTCCTGGACGAGGCTCACGACGTTGGACTGGAGACTCCGCTCGTTCGCCTCTGGGAGCCTGACGAGTATGCCGTCGTCATCGGCTCCTCCAGCCGACTCTCGAACGAAGTCCATGGCGACGCCTGCCGATCCCGCGGCATAAGGATTCTCCGTCGTCCAAGTGGCGGGGCGACGGTGGTCGTGGGGCCGGGCTGTCTCATGTGGTCCATCGTGCAGACGTTTACCGGCGGAATGCCCGGGCTCGATGCGATCCACGCCGGCTGCCTCGACCCCATCGTGCAAGCCCTGGCGCGTCGCGGCTATCCCGTGCGGCGGGCTGGCACGAGCGATATCGTCCTGGATGACCGCAAGGTTGCGGGAAACGCGCTTCGTGTACGACGAAAAGCCGTGCTCTACCACGGCACGTTCCTCGACGCGTTCGATATCGAATTGATCGACAGGGTTCTGCCGCACCCTCCGAGAGAACCCGACTACCGGGCACGTCGACCGCATACGGCATTCCTGACCAACCTCGCCGTCGGCCGCGAGATGTTCGAGGATGCCCTGCGGGAAGCGTTCGCAGTGTCCGGGGTGGCCTCATCGATCCCTGATGAACGTGCCCGAAGCCTCCTGGAGAGCCGCTATCTCAACCCCGACTGGGTCGGCAGACTCTGAAGTCATGCCCCGAGGACCGGGCCGAGCGTCCTGGTCTACGCATTCATGACGATTCGCACCTCATCGGGTGGAATCAGGCAATCTCCACAAGACGTGCCATGTGTGAGGATTGGAGAGGGCTCGGTCCGGGGAATCATCGCAGGCTACCGGGAGAGTCGATCCCCATCAGGTGGGTTGAGCGGACGAGGAAATCCTCTTCCGTCACAACTTGGCGATTCCTAGAGTTGCCCCGATCGACCGGAGGTCGTTCGCTCCCGCGACAGGAGGTTGCGTTCCCATGCGATTGCAGATGCACGCCGCAGATGTGCGGCACCTCGTGAGCCGGTACTTCCTCGATCTGGGCGTCGATCAAGTCGACCTCGAGGACGTCCAGGAAAACATCCGAATCGACCGTGGCCGATGCGTGGCCCGCTGCTATCGGGTCTCGGAAATGTTCGCCATGTGGCTCATCGATTGCGGAGTATTGCAGTTCTACGATTCCGAAGGAGAAATGCTTCGAACCGTGAACCTATTCACTGAATTGCATCCTTCGCGAGTCGCCGCCTAGGCCCGTCAAAGCCGCCGGACGAAACGACGATCGATTTGGGAGCAGTTCGCCGTCTCCCCCCGACACCTGGAGCATCATCCGGAGTCCGTTACAGCGTCTGACGGGGTGCTTTCGACGCTGGAGTCAACTCTCGGTTCGCAGACGTTCCAGTGGGGTTCCCATGCATTCGTATGAAGATCCGCGTCGAGTCGATGCCCGGGGGGACCAACTCGGCACGAGTTCGATGTCGTCTTCGCTGACTCGCGTTGAACGAATACAGCGGCGGGCTGGCAACGATCAGCACACCGCGACGAAGCGGACGGCCACTCAATCAACAGTGTGCGTTGTCATCCCGGTCGTTCCCAGTTCCAGTACTCAGTCATGTTGCGAAGCAGTCACTTCGGCGTTCGAAGAGACGCTCGTGAGTGTGCTCGAGAATCGCCCCGAGGGTTGCGAGATCATCGTGGTCCTCGGTTGCGAATACTCGGATCCGTGGAATATCCGCGAGGAGGTCTCGTTCCTCGTCGCTCCACGAGGCTCGAGCACAACGGCCTGTGTCAACCTCGGGATATCCTCGACCCGTGCCTCGATCGTGCACGTCATCCGCCCCGGCTGGCGAGCCACAGCCGGATGGATCGAGGCTGCAGTACGTCGATTTGATTCCGAAGACGTTGGCACCGTCGTGCCCTTGTCAGTCTGCGACGATGATGTTTCCCGAGTGCTCTCGTGCGGTATTCGAGTGGCGCCAGGCGGCCGTCGGATCGAATGCAAACCCCGGAGTAATCGTCGGCAACCGACCGAAATCGCCGCTATCTGTGTCGAGGGGCCATCTCTTGCGGCAGGGTTCTGGCGAACTGAATTATTCGATCTCGACGGCCCTGGCTTTCCAACAGCCTGTGGAGACGGACTTGCCGATGCCGACATGGCCGTCACGGCGGCCGCCGCTGGTTGGACCTGTGCCGTCGAACCGACCTGCCTGGTCATCGCCCCAAAGCATCTGCCAAAAAGAAGCGGGAGTTTTCTGGCAGGGCTGCACGCTGAGCGACTGTTTTGGCGATCACGCGGAGGGCGATCACTCCTCATGCCGCTCGCTGCTCATGTCCTGGAGATTGCCCGCCATGCCATCGCGGTTGCACCCTGGGGGACCGCAGCCGCACTTTTTGGAAGGCTCATCGCCATCGCACAGTTCGGTTCCTTTGGCCCTCGGTTCAGACGACTCCGGGACATTCGTGCCACCGTGAGCAAGACGGGAAGTGGCAGTGAGGATTCGTCGATCGACACCGCCCAACAGGCAATTTTTCGGATCGATGGCCCGCATGGCTCGTCCGGTAAACCTCACGTCTTGCCGTCAAAAGAGCGCTATCGCAAAAGCGCATGAACGTGCTCGGCGATCGGCCGCGTCATGCTGTTGTGACGGGCAACCCGCTGGTAAACTCCGGATATCGTCCCCGTAGCTCAATTGGATAGAGCGTCGGCCTCCGGAGCCGAAGGTTACAGGTTCGAGCCCTGTCGGGAGTACTGGATTTGAGGGGGTTTCGCGGTTGAACCTCGTTTCCCGCGAGATTCGTGACGGGCGGAGGGCTTCGACTCAGTGATCGAGCCCGGTCTGAACCGCCGCCTGCGGTTCACCCGCCGAATACCGCGCAGCCCCGCTCGATGACGAGCAGCCGCCCCGGGCGGCAGTTGGTCCAGTCTTCGCCGTCGGTGAGCGGCCGGGAGGCGATCACGTAGCCCCGCTGATCCGGCTCCTTCTCCTCGCCGAGGTCGGCCTCCCAGTCCTCGTCGCGGAGTCTCACGTGGCAGAAGGGCGCTTCCCGCCGCGTCCAGGCCAGGCCGTTGTAGCCGCCCGAGTCGTGGTAGCAGTAGAGCCGCCGACCGTCGGAGAAGAGCAGGTTGAGATCACCGAGGGCGTTGAGATCCCGCAGGAACTCCTCGAGCGCCGGATAGTCGGCGAGGCCGCCCGCGGCCTGCCCGCGGCCGAGCCACGTGAGCACCGCGCCCATCGCGAGTTCGGAGTCGGTCTGGCCCTCGGGGGTGAAGTCGGGGCCGGCCATCTTCTTGAGCCGTGCCACGTCGAGCGTGCCGTTGTGGGCAAACGTGAACGTGCCATCGCCCAACGGTCGGGTGAAGGGGTGCGTGTTGGCCTGGCTCACGCGGCCGCGGCTGGCGGCCCGCACGTGGCCGATGAAGAGTGGCGCGTGAAGCGGGTCGCGATCGGGAAGCATGGCGGCCGTGTCGCTCTCCTCGGCGTTGATCGATTCCTTGACGATCGTGGGCTGCGTGGCCGTGATCGCCGCCAGCCCCCAGCCGTCGCGGTTTCGCCGGCCGCGGTGGCGAAAACCCCGGAACGACAGCCCGGGCGACACGGGCCTGTTGAACGCGAGTCCGAGGAGTTCACACATCGGGTGATTGGCCTTCCGGATTGAGCCGTTCGCGGAGCATCTCACGGTGCCATTCGGGGCTCCGGACAGGCCAGGTCTCTGGATGTTCGGCATCCCACATCGCATCGAGGAGCTACCCCTGGCAGTTTGCTGAGCACAACGCGCGTCAGATCGACCTTGTGACTGGCGTTGTCGATATCGATGCCCACCACGCGGCCGTCTGCGTCGTAGTCGACGACGACCCCGCTTGCGATTTCCGCACTCTCGACGCTCGGCTGGTCGCGAAAGTCGACGTAGAGCGAGTCGGTGTCGGCGAAGTATTCGAGCTTCATGATTGGCGTGTGGAAGTGCATCACCGTCGATAAGGCCGTACGGTCGTCAATCCGGGGAACATGCGGTAGTGCCGCTCGTTGAACGTGTTGAGGACGCCGCCATGGCCGACGGCCGTCGCTGCTATCAACGCGTCGAGCAGGCCCAGGCCGTGCGAAAGATGCAGTGTGGAGAACTGTTCGAGTGCCGTCTGGCATTCCTCCTCAGATGGCCACACGACCGCGAGGCCATCGACAATCGCGAGAGCCTTCTGCACCTCGTCAGAGTTGCGGGCGTCCTGTACGAGCTCCATCACCACGAAGCCCGGCACGCCGACGTCGGGATCCGTCGCGAACCAATCCGCTGCCGCGCCGAAGCCACGCTGAACGTCGATCAGCACATCCGTGTCGATGAGTTCCATGGGCTCGACTTTCAGCCGGCCGTGCGGCGTTGGGC
>JBJTBB010000021.1:0-3379 GCA_046091125.1 Planctomycetaceae bacterium | reverse complement strand
GGGGTTCCACGGCGGTGACGATTCCCAGAAGCCGCTCGAGATCCGTCGTGGAACTGCCTTCCGGCACCGGCACTCCTGCGTCGCGAAATGTGGCAGCCTTGCCGAGGTGCATATCGGCGACGAGGAGCGTTCGGCGGCCTGGCAGATAGGCGGCCCGCCCCGGAAGGAGATCGACCCGACAGGCGCTCGCCCGTTCCCCCATCATGGTGGCAGTGCATGCGCCCAGCATCGCGCCGGACGGCTGACGAGCGTCGAGGTCGGTTGACATGCTTTCAATCAGGCTCCGTCGCCGGCCGCCGCCTCGAGGCTCTCCGCCATTTCTACGATCCGTTCGAGCCAGCCCTGGCTGGAGAAACGATTCTGCACCTGCTCTGCCCAGATCGGGAAGGCCAGAGGCGTGAGCCGCCCGGGTTGTTCGACGATGATCGAGCGGGCGGCGATCCGCTCGATGGCGGCTGACAAACGGCGAAACTCGAACTGTTCCTCGAGCACCTCCCGCCTTGACTGGGCAAGCAGCATGTTGCCCGGATCGTGTTCGGCAAGCACGTCGAACAGGAGGCCTGCGGAGGCCTGTAGGTTGCGGTTCGACACTCGCTTTCCACCTCCCCGTGAGCCGTCGCCCACGAGTCCCGCCACCCGGGCCACCTCGCGAAAGTGACGACGGGCCAGCTCCGTCCCGTTCACACACGCAAGCAGGTCCTCGAGCAGGTTCGCCGGCGAGAGCACCGTTCTCCAGAACGACTCCTGGCCCGCCTGCTCGAGCCCCTTCCGGCCGGAGATTTCGAAGCCCCAGTCGTTCATCGCAAAGACGAGCGTGCAAGGAAAGCGCCGAGAGATTCTCCAGGCTGAGAGAGCCGCGAGCCCCTCGTGCACGAGCCTGCCCTCGAAGGGAAAGACGAATACATGGACGCCATCCTTCAGTGCTACCGACTCCACGAGCAGGCATCCGGGCTCCGGTAACCGGCTCCAACGGGCTTGTGTCGCCAGGAGTGGTGCGACCGCCGCGGCTTCCTCCGCGACAACCCCGCAGGTCGATCCGGCGGCAACGAGTGATTCAACTTCGGAGGCCAGGAGCGTGGAAAGTGGCATCCGACCACCGTTCCAACGGGGCACCTGGATCCCGGCATCCGATGCCTTTGCCCGCTTCACCCAGGCCGTGCCGGAGTCCAGACGATGCATCGCGAGGCAGCGGCCTGCAAACAGGAATCGCCGGCCGGGAGTCACCCTGGCGATGAATGACTCCTCGACGCTGCCAAGCCTGCGTCCACCGACGAATCGCACTTCGACCGTCGCGTCGCCGGTGATGGTTCCAATCGTGCTGCGGTGTCGCCGTGCGATGGCGGGACTCGCCACGTACCAACGACCGAACCGCTCGCGGATCCGCGCGTAATCGGGATAGGCGGCGAGTGCCGGACCGCCCCGGGCGGCGAATCCGATGGCCCAGCCCCACGAGCGGTCGTCGAGGTCATGGTAGGCGGCGGTGGTCCGCACCTCGGCAAGCAGTTCCTCCTCACGGAAGCCGCCGCTGCACGCGGTCGACACAATGTGCTGAGCAAGTACGTCCAGCGCCCCCGCGAGTGGCCGCCTCGGCTCGACGGCGCCGGCCGCCACGGCGGCCCGTGCGGCCGCACACTCAACCAGTTCAAGGGCATGGGTCGGTACGCAGACCAGCCGGCCATCGACGCCGGGTCGGTGACCGCTGCGACCAGCCCGCTGAAGCAGCCGGCCGATGCCCTTGGGACTGCCGATCTGGATCACCTGCTCGACCGGTCCGAAATCGACTCCGAGGTCGAGGCTGGAGGTGGCGACGACGCAGCGGAGGGTTCCCTCTCGAAGACCGGCCTCCGCCGCCAGCCGTAGGCCATGATCGATAGAACCATGATGGATCGCTATCTGGCGACGCCACTCCGGACGCTCCCTGCCGATCGCCTCGAACCACCGCTCGGCCTGCGATCGAGTGTTGGTGAAGACGAGCGTGGTACCGGCCTGTTCGATCCGCGTGAGCACCTGGGGCAGCAGTCGCATGCCCATGTGCCCTGCCCAGGGAAACCGTTCCATGCGCGGCGGAATCAGCGTCTCTATCGCAAGCCGCCGGCCGACATCCGCCCTGACGATCCGCGGCTCATCGGACACGACGGACGGTGTCGTCGTTCGGAGGGCCTGCGACCCCAGCAGGGCCCAGGCGGCCTCCTCGACGTTGCCGAGCGTCGCCGACAGTCCCCAGGTTCGCACACCAGGGACGATCCGTCGCAGCCTCGCCAATGCGAGTTCGGTCAGCACACCGCGCTTGGTGGAGAGCAGCTCGTGCCACTCGTCGACCACCACCCTGCCGATCCCGGCGAATCGTTCCTCCGCATCCTCGAGGGACAACAGGATCGACAGCGATTCGGGCGTGGTGACGATCGCTTCGGCGGGCTTCTCACGTTGACGACGTCGCTCCGACGGCGATGTATCACCCGTGCGCAGCGCCACCGTCCAAGAACAGTCGACCGCCTCGAGCGGATCGCGGAGGGCCCGGGCCGTGTCGGCTGCGAGAGCCTTGAGGGGCGTGAGCCATACGACGCGGATGCCGTGAGCCGGCGGCGGAAGGGCCGTCTCGCGCGACGGGCCGGAGACCTCCTCGTGGAGGGCAGCCAGGGCGCCGAACCAAACCGCAAGCGTTTTGCCAGTGCCGGTGGCGGCATGCACGAGTCCGCTTTCTCCACGCTCGATCGCGTTCCACACCTCGCGCTGGAACGTGAACGGCTCCCAGCCTCGCGACGAGTAGAAGCGCTCGATGCGGGCTCGCATGTCGACCGGCTGACCGTGATCAGCTGCGTCGGCCTGTACCGCTCCAGCACGACGACGGCGGGCGACCCTGCGACCCATCACGAGCCACCCTGCGAGGAGGGTGGTAAGGCGAGCATGCCCAACAGATCCACGAGCCGCCCCGCATCGGAGGGCCGTTTGTCGCGCCGCCATCTCCGGAACCGGGGAAACCGCAGCGCTACCCCGGACTTGTGCCGCGACGAACGCGCGAGGCCATCGAAAGCCAGTTCGAACACGAGTGTCGGCTCGACCACCCGCACGGGTCCATGCTTTTCGGTGGTCGTCCGGCGGACGATACGGTCGACCTCAGTGAGTTCGGCATCCGAGAGTCCTGAATAGGCCTTGGCAACCGGCACGAGCCTCCCGTCGTGCCAGACTCCGAGCGTGTAATCCGTGTGCAGCGTCGCCCGGCGGCCGTGACCGGCCTGGGCATAGAGCAGCACCGCGTCGATCTCGAGCGACTCCACCTTCCACTTCCACCAGTCACCCCGCGTTCGACCAACGGCGTACGGGCTGCTTCGCCGCTTGAGCATCAGGCCCTCGACGCCGCGGCTACGAGCCTCCTCGCGAC
>JBJTBB010000020.1:0-7935 GCA_046091125.1 Planctomycetaceae bacterium | reverse complement strand
CGCCCAGAGCGTGCCCACGCCACCCCCTCGGGCTTCGGCAGACCGTCCGAGCACACGATTGACGACCCGCGACCAATTCACGCGGGCGTTCCAGTCCGCGTACAGCCCGACCTCGGACATCTCCTGCGACGTCGCTGTCGGGAAGTAGACCGACATGCCACTGGTCTGACGCTCATCCGACATCTTCGCAAACACCGCGGCGCTGATCGCCGAGGCGACCGTCGTCGCCGCCGAACGACTCGCCGCGGGAAGCGTGGTGTTCGCGGCGACACGTTGCATCAACTGGCCCAGATCCACGTACTGTGGGAATTCGAACCGGGTGACCTGACCGGCCAACGCACGAAGCCGCGACAACTGTGTCGCAGTGTAGGCGACGGTCGAGTCGGCGAATGCCTTCATCGCGGTGGCGACCGCCTCCATCGATTCGGAGTTGACGGCCGCGATCGTGGAGGCGCCGTCGGAACCGTATTGCGTCGTGAAGCTCGTCACGACGCCCTGTGCCAGGGACTCCGGGCTGACGTTGGCCGGTGACGAATTGAGCGTCGAGAAGGCCGTGCGGTAGTCGAAGCCCGGTCCATTGATCACCTCTTCGGAGGCTACCTGAATCGGTGCTGTGCCACGGAGTTCGTAGAACTGCTCGACATTTCCCATCAGGCAGGCGTCATACATCAACACCGACGGCCCCATGCCGGAGTTGGCGATGGCCTGGCCGAGCTCCTTGACGGTGATGCTGTCGTAACCACTCTCGTCATCGAAATTGACGCCCGAAAGGCCCCCGCCATGATCCCACATGACGACGCCGTAGCGGGATGCCGGGCGAGTCTGCATGGTCCAGGACAGGAAGTCCCGCAGCACGGCCGGGTCGCCGGTATTCCGCTCACCGACGATCTCAAATGTGGTCGCGATGGTGGAAGCATTGCCATCGGCGGCTATCACTGCACGGCCGGCAGTCTGCCAGGCAGCCTGTGAACCGCCACCCGTGGCGAAGGACCTTCCCTGCCACTGATCCCAGAAGACGGTGATCGAGGCGCCGGGCGCGAATCGCGAGACCGCCTCCTCCATCTCGTTGATGTCATCGAAGGCGAACGATGCCAAGTCGGTGCTGGTCATGTAGACGGCGATCGTCCAGGCGTTGGTCGGATTCACGGGGGGAGGTGGCGGGGGCGGGTTCACCGGGTCGCCGTTGTAGGGAAGCGTGATCGGTGTCGCCAGCACCGCTCCATGATTGAAACGGATTGAATAGGCAGGGTTGGAAACGCCGCGGTATCCGAACACGCGCAGGAAATAGGAACCGGCGGGAAGACCCTCCAGTGAGATCCGCTCGCTGCTCCCGGTGCCAAACGACGATCCAATCCGCCGCCCAGCCGAGTCCAAAAGCTCGACATCCACGTCACCAAGCGCCGCGTCGAAAGAGACGACCCCGTCGCTCGTCGCCGTTCCCGCGGTCGGCAGGGTGAACTTGAAGAAATCGACGTCCTTACGATGGAGCGTTAGCCCGCCCACCTCGCTCGTCGCCACGATCTGACCGAGGTCGGTGGCCCGAGTCCTGATGTTGTTGGTTTCGAACCGGTCGACCGGGATCGCCGCCTTCGTGTCACCCACACGTACGCTCGACGTCAGCGTATAGGCAGGGTTGTAGGCGCCCCCGTAACCGTAGGCCCCGACGAAGTAGGTCCCCTTTCCAAGTCCCGCAAGCAGGAGCGTCTCCCGGTCCGTCATCCCATTGCTCCTGGCCAAGACCCGACCCGAACGGTCGACGAGCAGCAGATCCAGATCCCCGAGGGAGGAATCGAAGTCCAGCGAGACGTTCGACCCGGCTGTGGCGGGACCCGTGAGGTCGAGTCGGAACCAGTCACCCTCATCCGCGAGCACACCGTCGAAGGACGCGGTGTACGGATTCGTGATCCGCGTGGCCTGTGCAAATGAGTCGTCGTTCTCCCGGGCGTCGTCCACCATCGCCGCCTCGATCAGGACCTCATACGCCCCGACCGTCGCCCGGTCGTAACTCGTGACGGCAAGCACATATCGCTTGTCGGCCACGAGCGGCAGTACGAGAAGGCTGGCCGCAGAGCTCACTGATTCATCGTCATTGATCGCGATGCGATCCCCGCTCAGAACGTCATACAGGGCGATCACCGGATCCATCAGCGACCTGCCCCTGGGCGAAACCGACAGTTCGTAGCTGAAGTCCCAACGCGGCACGAACGGGTAGATCGTCACCTCGCCGCCGACGTTCGAATCGAGTCGGTGGGCGATTTGTCGACCGTCAAACGGGATGAGTTGTGCCTCGACGACCTGGGAAATGTCGGCACGCAATCCTGCGAGCGTGGGGAGGAGGTCGGCGGCTGCGAGCAACTGCCTTCCCTCGAGCCGCTCGCCGGCCGTCAGCGGACGATGACGGTGCCGAGGATCCACCGGACTGGATCGATGGACCGCGGACATGACTGTTCCCCCGGAAGTCGGTTGATGACCCCTGCGAGAACGTTTCTCCGCGGGACCCAGGCTCGAGTGTACGAACGATGCATGGCGATGAGCAAATGGCGGGCGCATCCGTACCCTGCCCCGGGGCGTAAAACGCATGGGATCGGTCGCGTCTGTCAGAACATGGCTCCTTTGCCGACGCATGACCCGTCGTCGGCAAGGCGTGGCTCGCTCCGCCCGCCTACCGATTCGACGCCGCGATCGAGAGTTGCAGCACGGTGGCGATCGAGACCCACACCAGGTACGGCACCTGGGCGAGGGCGACCGAGCGATGGTGCGGCCAGATCGCAGCCATCATCCAGGGGATCGTGCCGAGCACGATCAGGATGTCGACAGAAGCCAACGGGAGATTCCTCATCCGAAACTGGATGGGACTGAAGGCCAGGTTCGCGACGAGATTGATGGCGAAGGGCACTGCGACCCGCCAGGGGATTCTTCCCCTCGCCGATTGGACGAAGACGAAGCCGAACGTGAGGAGGATGACCGGATAGAGGATCGACCAGATGAGGCCGATGGTCGCGGGCGCCGGCGTCCATGGGGGTTTCACCAGGGAGTCGTACCATTCGCGCCATGGCAGGGTGATCACCGCGCTATCGCGGCCCCGGGGCCGTGACCGCCGCCGCATCTCGATCGGTGCCCGGAGGCGTGCCGCGATACCAGTCCTTGTCGGCGTCCTTCGCCCGGAGCAACCTGCCGCTGCGACGGTCGTGCTCGTCGACCGACAGCCGGTCCGGCACGCTGTCGAACGTCGCCTCGGCCCACTCGTCGAGAAGACTGCGCATACGAATCAGACATGCCGACTGAGCGGGGTCGGATGCAAGATTCGACAACTGCTCGGGATCGTTGGCCGTGTCGTACAGCTCCTCTTCGGCCCGTGGGGCCACGAGCACGTCGGCCTGCGCGACGGTGAGTCCGCCAACCTCAGCGGCGGCCAGCAGTGAACGGTGCGCGGGGGATCGCACCGAATCGGCAGGCCCCTGCGAGGCGAAGGACGGCCGACGGTTGCGGATGTAAAGCCAGCCATCGGAGCGGACCGCTCGCCCATGCGCCTCATAATCGTGCCAATTGTGCTCGCTGAAGGCATGGTTGCGGACGATGGCGGATGGATCGGCAAGTATCGGCAGCAGGCTCACTCCCTGCCTCGCCGGCGGGGGATCGATCCCGGCCGCCGCGAGAAGCGTCGGGGCGAGCTCGATGGCACTGGCCAGGCTCGTGGTGGGCTCCCCGGGATGCGCGAGCCCGCGGGGCCAGTGCACCACCAGCGGCGTCCGCATGCCGGTGTCGTGCAGTCGCGTTTTGGCACGCGGGAACGCCCTTCCATTGTCGGCCATGACCAGGATCAGGGTGTTTTCGAGAAGGCCTTCTCGCGACAGCTCGTCCACGACCTGCCCCACGAAATAATCGAACCGAGTGATCTCGTTGTGGTAGCTGGCGAGGTCCGACCGCGTGACCTCGTCATCGACGAGTTCCGATGGGACGGACATTCGTCGCGGATCGTGTCGCGGACCGTAGCGCTTCGCATCCCAGTCTGTGTCCGCATCCCAGTCACGGTGTGCGTCCAGCGACGCGAACCAGAAAAAGAACGGGCGATCCTTCGGCCGCTCCTGCAGCGTCCGCACCCAGGCGGCATGACCGCCGCGATTGCCCGGCGCCCCGCCCGGATCGATGATGTCGAAGGCCTTCGGCTGCGCCTCACCGCCGTCCCTCGGACGGTCACTCGAGAGGTGGTTCTTGCCGACCAGTGCCGTATGGTAGCCCGCCTCCCGCAACAGCATGGGAAACCAAGTGAGCCTCGGATCGATCGGCAGATGCAGTTCGCAGGCGCGACCCGTGTTGTGCGGATAACGGCCCGTGATCAGGCTCGCCCGGCTCGGCGAACAACTGCTTGCGGTGAGGTAGCAGGCGTCAAACCGTCGGCCCTCCGCGGCCAGCCGATCGATGGAGGGCGTGCGGGCCGTGGGGTGGCCGTAGCACCGCAGATCGGCGGCGCTCACGTCGTCGGCGATGAAGAGGATCACCGAAGGCCGCTCCGGCGCGAGAGCAGGCGTGGAGGACGTTTGAAGCTCCTTCGGTGAAGCGAGCCCCCAGGCGATCTCCACTGCCGCGAGTGTGGCGGGGTCGTGCCGTTCAAGCTCGCGGCGATCAAAGGGAAAAAAATCATTCCGTGAGAAATACGCCTCGCTCGACTCCGCGAAGAACTCCGCCGCATTGGTCATCGCGTACGCCCGTTCGAACGACGGACGTCCCTCCGAATCCCTGCACTCGACGTGATCGTAGAGTCCCGCATCCCTCGCCCGTGCGAAGGCCGCGGCGATCTCCGCATGATCGAAGCCCCCGGGCAGCACACGGTGATGGTAGGCGTGGGCGAGTTCGTGGAGCGCGAAGTTCGGCATCCGGCGCGTCTCCGCCTCGAAGATGCGGACGTCAGTGAACTCGACTCCCCGGGCCATGGCGGGGTCGCGGCCGTGCTGCTCGAGCCATCCCGGCGCGGGGTGATACTCGGCCCGCGGTTGGATGCCCGCGTATTCGGGCGACATGAAAAGCGGAACCCTGCGGAGTGCCTCGACCGCACGGGCCGGCACGACCCGTGCGATCTCCTCGAGTTGATGCTCGAGCAAGGTCAGGGCGCGATTGATATCCGTCTCGCCTTCCGCACCGGATGCGGCGGCGGCCTCATGCCCATCGAGGAGCCGCCTGTCGATGAGCACCGTCCAGCCGGCAATTGACCTGGTCTCTCGCAGAGGCGGCGACACAACCGCAGGCCCGTCACCGCTCGGCGCTCCGCCGGTGGCACCCGAGTCGATCGACGCCATCTCGGCCGCCAGGGATACACGGATGATCTCCCGGTCGTTGCGGACGAAAATCGAACGGTCGGCGTAGGCCGGTGGACACCAGACGACCTCGCGACCGAAGGCGTCGTTGGTCGGCTCGAGCAGGTGCATCCTGTCAAGTTCCGTGTAACCCTGCGGGGAGAGCCGGGCGATCACGAGATCACCGGTCTCGGTAAACATGAAGAACCGGTCCTGTTCGCTGGCGGCCTGCCCGGGCGTTCTGGCGATGAAGGCCGTCCCCGAGCCCTTGGGGCGATCCGCGAGCGGGCCCGTCCCCGACCAGACGACCTCGCCTCCGGGAATCGCCACCACCCGCAAATCCCCCTTCTCGTGGTAGCCACAGAGATGGCCGTCGAGCACGAATGGCTGCACATTCACCGCCGAGATGCCGTGCTGCCGTTTGTTCCTCCAGACCACCTCGACACCCGGCGCATCGGCGGAAAGACGTAGGAGGAGATTCTTTTCCTGGAACCCTCCCACGTAGAGATAGTCCCCAACCCGCACCGGCTGCATGATGATCGAGCCGTTGTCGGCGTCGTAGGGTGATTCCCAGAGCATCCGCCCCGTCTCGGGCTCGACGGCGTAGATCCCGTCAGGCTTCATCAGCACGAGCTGGCGGACGCCGGCCGCCTCGATGATCACCGGCGGGCAGTAGCCCTGCTCGGGTGACTTGCCGGTCTTCCAGATCTCATGACCGTCGTACTTGTCGAAGGCGACTGCATGCGCCACGTCCGTTCCGACGACGCACACGAGCCGGTCGCCATCCAGCAGCGGATGGCTCGCGTATCCCCAGGTGGCCGACTTGGTCTGGTAGTCCCGCTTCAGGTCCCGCGCCCATTCGACCGCACCATCAGCGACCCGCAGGCAGACGAGCCTGCCCTCGGCGCCGAGCGTGTAGACCCGGTCGCCGTCGACCAGTGGCGTACAGCGCGGTCCGGACGGGTAGGAGATCGTGTAGGTTTCCGGCTCATCGTGCGTCCAGAGGATCGCTCCCGTGCCCGCATCGAGGCAGAGGACCCGCTCGGTGCCGCGACCACCCTTCTGCCGAGGCCCATCGGCTGCCTCCGCGCCCTCCGGCACGAAGTCGGTGACGAACACCCGTCCGGAGGCCACCGCAGGACCGGCATAGCCTCCGGCGATCGGCGTTCTCCACAGGACCCGTGCGCCTCCCTGCGGAAACCTCTCGAGGATGCCCTTCTCCCGCCAGACGTTGTCGCGGCCGGGGCCCATCCATTGCGGCCAGTCGTCACCGCGGGCCACCATCCCAGTCATGACGACGAGGATGGTGATCGCCAATGATTGCATCGCGAGGGTGGCTGCCCCGTCGCTTCGAGCATCTGTCTTCACGTCTGCCAGCCTCCCTCGTCGTTCCTTGTCATCGCGACAACGGTCGCTCGAATCGTGCTTAGGATACAGCACGCAAGACCCTGAACCCGCCGACGACCCCATGGCCGTGCAGCCGATCCCCATCTATCTCGACCACAACGCCACGGCGCCGGCGCACCCGGCCGCGGTGACGGCATGGCTCGAGGCGACTCGGGGCCTCTGGCACAATCCTTCGAGCCTCACGCCAGACGCCTCGCGGGCCCGCGAGGCGATCGAGCGTGCACGGGAGACGCTCGGCGATGTGCTCGATTGTGATCCGGGCAGGATCGTCTTCACCTCGGGGGCGACCGAATCGGCCAATGCCATCGCGCGACATCTCGCGGCATCCCCGCCGACGCAGGAAAACCCATCGCTGGCCCTGGTCTCGCCAATCGAGCATTCGAGCGTCGCGGATGCTTTCTCCGCGGAACTCGGTTGTCGACTTCGATCGATCGAGGTCGATGCGAACGGCATCGTAAGCCCCGAGTGCGTCGCGATGACGATCGACCACGCGTTCGCGGATGGCTCGACCGTGGGGATCGTGTCGGTGATGGCGGCGAGCAACGAGTCAGGAGTGCTCGAACCCTGGCAGGCAATCGCACGCATCTGCCGTGAACGGCGGGTTCCCTTCCACACCGATGCCACCCAGTGGCTCGGTAGGCTGCCCGCCCGTGGCCTCGGTGAGTGTGACTGGGTCAGCGCAAGCGGTCACAAGTGTGGAGGCCCTCGAGGGGTGGGGTTCATCGTCGTGCCGGAAGGGCTGCGTTTTCAAGCCGCGTTCGGTGGACCCCAAGAGCATGGCCGCCGTGCTGGCACGGAGGACACGGCCGGCATCCTGGCGCTCGTCGCGGCGATCGTGGCGCGCGAAGAAGAGACCGCATCCACCCGCGAAGTCCGTGCGTCGTTCCGCGATGCGGCCGAACGGCGCCTGCTCGACCGTCTGCCTGCGGCGATGATCGTGAGCGGGAGTGCCCAGCGGCTCTGGAACACCCTGGCCCTCGTGCTGCCGGGCCAGGACGGCCGGCGGATCGTGTCGCGATTGGCTGCCGCGGGCGTGGCGGCCTCGACAGGATCGGCCTGCTCGGCTGGGGCGGGTTCGACTCCGGCCATCCTGTCGGCGATTGGGCATGACCGGCTCGGACTCGCGGCGAAGGACCTTCGGGGGATGGTCCGGCTGTCGGCCGGCTGGGAAACGACCGCCGAGGATTGGATCGCTGCGATCGACATCCTCGTGAAGGTCGCCGGAGGGGACGTGTCC
>JBJTBB010000019.1:0-5178 GCA_046091125.1 Planctomycetaceae bacterium | reverse complement strand
GAGATTCTGGGGCGCGAGCGTCGTCTACGCCCCGAACGGCCAGCGGCTCGTGAGGGCCGGGCATGACACGCCCGAGACGATCGTCGTGGAGTGCGACCTCGAGCGGATCGAATGGTCGCGGACACGCTGGCCGTTTTTTCGCGATCGGCGCATCGCCGCCTACGGCGGGCTCATGGCGCGCTGGGGCGGAGCCTGATGGCCGCCTCCACGTCGGGCTACCGGCTGCCGGCCGAGTGGGAGCCGCATGGGGCCACGTGGCTCGCCTGGCCGCATCGCAAGGCCACGTGGCTCGGCGATTTCTCCGTCATCCCGGGCGTGTTTGCCGAGGTGGCCAGGCGCATCGCCCGCTACGAGCCGGTGCGGATCGTGGCGACGGGTGGGATTCTGGCGGATGCGCGTGAGCGGCTCGACGGCGTGGCGAACGTCGAGTTCATCGATCTGCCCACCAACGATGCATGGCTCCGTGACACGGGGCCGGTGTTCGTCGTGCCGCGGGCGCCAGGCTCGGGGGCACGGCCCGCCGCCGTGTGCTGGCAGTGGAACGCGTGGGGCGGCAAGTATCCGCCATGGGATGCCGATGCGGCGCTCGGCTTGGCGATCGCCCGGCGCCTGGGCTGCGACGTGGTCGAGGGGGGCCTCGTGGTGGAGGGGGGCGGCCTCGAGACCGACGGCGCGGGCACGCTGCTCGTGAACCATCGCTGCATCGACGACCCCGCCCGAAACCCGGGCGTGTCGCGGGGCCGGCTCGAGGAGATTCTGTGCGCCCGCCTCGGCATCGACCGTGTGCTCTGGGTCGGCGGCGAACTCGCCGGCGACGACACCGACGGCCACATCGACCAACTCGCGCGGTTCGTCGCGCCCGGCCGCGTCGTGGCGGCCCGCCAGCCCGACCCGCTTGACCCCAACCACGCCGCGCTCGAGGCGAATCTCGCGCTCCTGCGCGGCCTCGTCGACGCCCGCGGCCGCCGGCTCGAGGTGATCCCGATCGACATTCCGGCGCGGTTCTCGTTCGAGGGCACCCAACTTCCGGCGAGTCATCTCAACTTTTACATCGGCAACGGATTCGTGGCGGTGCCGGTGTTTCTCGGAGCCACCGACGACGCGGCTCTCCGCACGCTCGAGCAGTGCTTTCCGGGCCGCACGATCGAGCCGGTCGAGTGCACCGAGCTCGTCCGCGGCCGCGGAGCCCTGCATTGCATCACGCGGGACGAGCCCGCCACGTGATGCTTGTCACACAGGGGGTTTTTGGCCTTGCCTCCCTTCGGGGCGATGGGCAACGATCTGGCTGCCCGATTTCGGCACATGCAGGAGGATCCGACGGATGGAACAGCTGGCGTCATTCTCGAAGGGGTTCGTCTCCTTGCTCGGGCGACTCATGCTTGCCGCGATCTTTCTGGCGAGCGCGATCGGCAACAAGATTCTGCAGTTCAAGGCCACGGCCGATTACATGCAGCAGGAAGGCGTGCCGCTGCCGACGCTCGCCCTCGTCGGCGCGATCGGCCTGCTCCTGCTGGGCGGGTTGTCGCTGATCCTCGGGGCTTGGACCCGGATCGGCGCCTTCTTCCTACTCGTCTTCATCGTCGCCGCCACCTACTACTTCCACGATTTCTGGAAGTTCGCCGACGCGACACAGCGGCAGTTGCAGACGATCCAGTTCATGAAGAACATGGCGATCGGCGGCGGCCTGCTCTCGCTGATCGCGTTCGGCGGCGGCCCCTGGAGCGTCGACGGCTGGATCGCCAAGCGGCGCGAGGAGGTCGAGGCGGGTGGGCCGGCGACCAAGCCGCGGGTGACGGCCAAGATGCCGCAGCAGGGCTGACACTCCTAGCGCCGCCGCCCTGCCCGGTGTCCGGCCGATGCTGTCTCTGCTTCAACTGCGAAGGCTGCGGGCGCACGCCATGAGCGATCCACGGGGGCGGCCGCGGGAACTGCCGTCTCGTCGCGCATCCCGAGCATCCGCACCGCGTTCGATCTCGACGTGGCGCCGAAGGTGAACACGACCTCGTACGCTCCGATCGAGCCACGGGCTGTGTTCAGGCCAGTGATTGGGTTGTAGGCGGAGTTGCGGAAGCCCGAGACCCCCACGAAATAACTTCCCGCGGTCGGCGCCGTGAACACGAGGTAACTGTCGAGCGATCCCTGGGCGTCGTCGTTGCGGGCCACTTCCGTACCGGAGGCGTTGAACAGCCGCACGAAACTGTCGAGTCGCGAACGGGATGGAAGCGTTCGCGCGTCGATATCGATCACGAGCGACTGCCCGGCGCGGAGCACGACCCTGTAGAGATCGACATCGCGGCCGGCGGCCGCCCCGTCTCCGACGATCCCGGAGAGCCTGGTCGAGGCAGGCACGGTGAATGCCGCTGCGAGCGTGTCGCCGGCGTCCGCCGCCGGTGGCATCGCGGGAGGAATCGACGTGGCAGGCGTCGGCACGGCAACCGTCGCCGGTGCGGCCGGCGTGGGAGTCACCGAGGGGGGAGCGGTGCCGCTGCGAGCGAGAGCCGCGAGATTCGTGAGCGCCCCTGCCGCGTCCAGCAGCCCACCAGACACCACGCGGCCGGTGAGCCCCGCGACAGGCGTCACGCCCCCGAGGATCGCCGAGCGAATCTGGGCCGCATTGGCCGTCGGGTAGGCAGCGGCGAGCAGCGCCACCGCGCCCGTCACGTGCGGCGTCGCCATCGACGTGCCGCTGTACGTCGCATAGGCGTTGCCGGGTACGGTCGACACGATACCCGCCCCCGGCGCCGCCAGGTCGACGTTCACGCCGCCGTGGTTGGAGAAGCCGGCGAGCGAGTTGTCGCGGGCGGTGGCGGCCACCGAGATGATCGACGTGCCCGGGTAGGCTGCCGGATATTGCGGCGCGACGTCGATATTCGTGCCGTCGTTGCCGGCGGCGGCGACGAACAGGATGCCCGCGCGTCCACCGGCTTCGATCGCGTCGCGGAGCACCATGGAGAATCCACCGCCGCCCCAGCTGTTATTGGTGGCCACGATGTTCACGCCGTAGTCGCGACGCATCTGCGTGGCGTAGTTGATCGCGGCGAGCGCATTGCTCGTGGAGCCGCTTCCCGATCCATTCAGGAACTTCAGCGGCATAATTGACACCTGCCAGGCGACGCCCGTCACGCCGACGCCGTTGTTGCCGACGGCGCCGATCGTGCCGGCCACGTGCGTGCCGTGGCCGTTGTCGTCCATCGGATCCCCGTCGCCATTGGCGAAGTCGTAGCCGCGCACGTCGTCGACGAAGCCATTGCGGTCGTTGTCGATGCCGTCGCCGGCGATCTCGCGAGGATTCGTCCAGATATTGGCGGCGAGGTCGGCGTGGCGGTAGTCGACGCCGCTGTCGATCACGGCCACGACGACGCTGCGCGAGCCCGTGGTGGTGTTCCAGGCCGTCTCCGCGCGGATGTCGGCGCCGACGACGCCCCCCGACTGCCCGAGGTTTCGCAGGCCCCACAGGCTGCCGAGGGAAGGGTCGTTGGGCAACGCGGTCGACGCGATGGCGAAATCGGGCTCCACGGCGGCCACGCCGGGCGTCCGCACGGCCCAGCCGACGACGTCGCTCGTCTCCGCGCCCGGCGCCGTGATCATGAAGAAGCCCTCGCCGAGCGAACGGCCGCGCCAGGAGACAGGCAGGCCGAGGTCGGCGACGGTCGCGGCACGATCAGCCGCGCGAGCCACCCAGGCGTCTTGGAATGCGTCGATTCGACGACCATTCCATTCGATCTGCCGCAGGCTCTCCGCCGCGGTGATGCCCATATCCGCCGACATCGGCAGGCGGGCTTCCAGATTCTCGATCGACAGCGGACTGGCGAACCGCCCGCCTCGGGACATGCTACGGAACATGATGACGGCTTTCAGGCTGCCGTCGGCCTTGCCCCAGCCGAGTGAACGTCTCGCGGCGATCCCCCGGCGGTCGACGTGGTGTCGACGGATGGATCGTAACGTTGATAACTCCCCACCCGCTGTCGAAATAATAGCGCCGACGCGGCGATGGGAAAGCGTGCGCGAACGGAATTCGCGCGGCGCGTCGCATCCACCGCGAAATACTGATACCCTTGCCACGGTCGCGGACATGCCGCGATGCACGACACTTGGCACGCAAGCGTTCGAGGAGGACAGGACGATGGTGTTTCCCGTGGGCGACGACAACTCCGATCGCCGCTCGTTCCCGTATGTCACGATCGTGCTGCTTGTCGCCAATGTTCTCGTGTTCGTCCTCCTACAAAAGATGGGGGCCGACGAGAACTTCACGCTCGCCTACTGCCAGGTGCCCGCCGAGATCCTGTCGGGCCACGACGTGGTCACAGAGCCGTCGGTCCGTGAGATCCCCGTCCAGGGGCAGGTCATGGAGGTGACGGTGCCGGGGCTCAGGCCGACGCCAATCCCAGTCTGGCTCACGCTCTTCACCGCGATCTTCATGCACGGCAGCCTCATGCACCTGGCCGGCAACATGTGGTTTCTGTGGATCTTCGGCGACAACGTCGAGGACGACATGGGCCACCTGAAGTACCTGATCTTCTATCTGGCCACCGGGATCCTGGCGTCGCTGGCGTTCGTGGCGCTGAACGCCACCGGCGAGGCCGCCCTCACCCCCTGCCTGGGAGCGTCCGGGGCGATCTCCGGGGTCCTCGGGGCGTATCTCGTGCTCCACCCAAACCGTCGGGTGAGCGTGATCCTGCTGCGCATGATGGTCGACGTGCCCGGCTACGTGGCCGTCGGGATCTGGTTTTTGTTCCAGGTGATCAGCGGTGTGTTCGATTCGAACGGCGGCGGGGGCGGCGTCGCCTATTCGGCCCACGTCGCCGGGTTCGTGGCCGGCATGATCCTCGCCAAGCCGATGAGCATGGGGCGCGTTCGGGAGGAGGCCGACCCGCTGGTGGTTCTCCGCCGCCGGATCGGCTGACTGGCCCGAACCGGTCCCCCGGACTATGAATAAGGGGTGGAGTTCGCCCGGAGAAGTCGCATGGTCGGCGTCGTGCCAGAGTCGGCGGAAGTGGTCGTGATCGGCGGTGGGCCGGCGGGCGCCACCACCGCCACGCTCGTCGCCCAGCAGGGACGGCGGGTGACGCTCTTCGAGCGCGACCGCTTCCCTCGGTTTCACGTCGGCGAGTCGCTGATCCCCGAGACATTCTGGGTGCTCGAGCGGCTCGGCATGCTCGACGCCATGCGGTCGAGCCG
>JBJTBB010000018.1:0-6958 GCA_046091125.1 Planctomycetaceae bacterium | reverse complement strand
GTCGAGGCAGATCGCCACCCCGTTGTCAGCGACGCAGTAGAGTTCGTCTCCCACGACGAGCACCGAAGGGGTGAGCGGAGCGTTCCGATCGAGCTTCCACCTGACGCCGGTTTCGGTGAGGTTCCCTCTTCCAGCGGGGTCGATCGCATAGAGCACGGGCTTGTCGTATCCACTCGCCACGAAGACGAGTCCGCAGCCATAGACGGGTCTCGGAGCGACGGAGTAGCCCCCGGGATAGTCGACCCGCCAGATTTCCTTCCCGTCCGCCGGATCGTAGGCGAATACGGCGTCGCTGCCCGGGCAGACCACTTGGCTGGCCCCCTCAACATCGATGACGAGCGGTGTTGCGAAGGAAAACCCCCTGGAGGGCTTCGTGTCCCGTGGCGTTCGCCAGCGCTCCATTCCATTCTGTGCGTCGAGGCCGACGACGAACTGATCGTCGCTTCCATCGCAGCAGATCACGAGCGTGTCGCCAGCGCGGGCTGGCGACCCGCCGTTGCCATGGGTTGGCGAGTAGGGGAGTGTCCGCTTCCAGATGATCTCGCCATCGAGACCGACGCAGGCGGTGCCGTGCGGTCCGTAATGGACGAAGACCCGATCCCCTTCGATGATTGGAGTCGGGCTTGCGTGACTGTTCTTGTTGTGGATCGGGGCGCCAGCCTCCTGACGGAAGAGTTCTCTGCGCCAGACTTCGCCTCCGTTGGCCGCATCCAGGCATACGATGCCGAGGGACTGCGCCTCCTTCGAGGGCACGCCCTTCGTCGGAGCGTCCGATGATGGAGTCCTGGTCGATTGCTCGCCTTGATTCGAAGGCGGCGTCGATTCATCGGTGATTGTCACCGCCGTCGTGAGAAGCACACGATCACGACGCACGACCGGACTCGACCATGCGAGACCCTCGATCGTCGCCTTCCAGACGACGTTGTCTGTTTCGCTCCAGCGAGAAGGCAGCCCCGACGCGGCGGAGTGTCCGCAGCCATCGGGGCCGCGAAACTGTGGCCAGTCCGCAAGGGTTGCTGCCGAGGCGATGGCCCCGACGAGTCCGACAACGACGCTGACGACGACGTCTCTGGTCATGGATCGAAAAGGCCCTACTTGCCAAAAGGCCCTACTTGCCAAAAGGGTCGTCGCCGAATGGATCGTCCTCGGCCGGTTTTTTCATCTCTTCCTTCGGTTCCGAGGCGGGCATATCCTCACGTTCTGCGGGACCCTCCGTCATGTCCTCGTCCTCGGATGGCACGGGCGAGTCATTCTTCGCGGGCGGCGTCGGCGGAAGTTCGGTGTTTGGGATAGGCCGTGACTCCCGCAGCACAGGCGGCGGAACCGTTGCCGGGGACAGAATCCTGGGATCCGTCCTCAGAGAAGCGGGCTTTCGCTCTGCAGCGACGACTCGGGCTGCAAGCCGATGCTTTTCGATCCAGTACCGGGAGGGGCCCTGGATCCGCTCGAGAGACTTCGAGACATCCCATGATCCCGCTGTGTCATTCTCGATCTGAGAGCCCTTGATGAAGTCCGCCACGGCCTCATCCGTGCGACCTACGCTGGCAAGCGCGAGACCACGATAGAAAAACACCCGGGGATCTTGGCTGCCCGCGGCAAGGCAGTCAGAGAGCGTCTGGATGCTCGCGGTCACATTTCCCCTGAAATAATCATGAACACCCCTGCCATAGAGCTCGTCAAGGGTGTTCGCGGCTTGTGCGGGTGAAACGAGCGTTGCGGCGGCGACGACCAGCACGGCCAGACTTCCGAGCAGCCTCCCATGTCGGCCGCACGCGATCAGACGTTTGGGGTGGGTAATTACGCATCGGCGCATGAGATGATTCCTCGTTGCGGTGAAAGCCAAACGGATGATCGGACGCTTGTTCGGAGATGCCAGGGCGTAAGAGTCGGACGTCGAGATGGACGAATGATAAACGGCTGTGGCCGAGTGTTGGCAGAAATCGGATGCGCATCCACACCCCTCTTGGGAGTGGTTCCGTTTGGGTGGGTTGGGAATGATCCGCCGGTGATCCTCTTGGGACGGCCTGTTGGGTGAGAACCGTCCGCTGCTGCCGTCCGCTGCGGTCCAATCAGGCTCCTCGTTTCCGACCGGCCCGTTCGGCGGTCAGGGATCCATGTCTCCAAGAGTCGTCAGGGCGGCGCAAAGGCCACGATGCGTCCGTGCTCCATTCGTGCACATTCACGCGAGCATCACCGAAGACGCCGCGCCCAGCGAATGCACCGTGTCGAGTACGCTTTCGCTCGAGTTAGGGGCTAAACGCAATAAACAGTAAAAAGGACTTTGTCCCTTTCATCCGACCGGCTCCGTCGGCCTGCGACGGTGTGAGAAAGAACGCGAACGATGCCATCGAGCACCAGGTTTTGCGCCGGATGGGCACGACTCGTGCCTGCGTTCCTGATGGTGTGCCACGTCGTGGAGGTTCCCGCCGGCGATGACATCGCCGAACCGATCGTCACGCGGTCGCGTGAACTTGCTCCGCTGCCAACGGCCGTGTCGAGTCTCGGGGCGGTCGCATCCGATGGAATGCTCTACGTCTATGGAGGCCATGTCGCGCCCGTTCACACCTATTCGACGGAGGCTGTAACGGGTGCTTTCGGGCGGCTCGACCTCGCAACGGCCGAAGCCTGGGAGTCGCTGCCGGGCGGGCCTGCACTCCAGGGGATGAATATCGCCTCTCACCGCGGTCGGATCCTGCGGGTCGGCGGCATGGCGCCCCGGAACGCCCCGGGAGCGGAGGTGGACAACCGGTCGACGGCGTCAGCCGACTGTTTTGATCCTGCTACCGGGCGATGGGCTCCGATCCCCGATCTGCCCGAGCCGCGCTCGTCCCATGACGTCGCAGTGATCGGCGACATGCTGTACGTCGTGGGGGGATGGAATATGAGAGGCGAAGACGGCGAGCGATGGTTCAACGAGATGATGGTCATCGATCTCTCGGCAGATGTGCCACGGTGGCGGCCGGCGCCGCAGCCGTTTCAGCGCCGCGCGCTCGTCGTGGCTGTGCACCGAGAGAGGTTATGGGTGATCGGAGGCTTCGACGACGCCGAGGAGATCAGCCTTCGGATCGATGTCTTCAATCCGATCACTGCGTCATGGGGACGTGGTCCGCTGCTCCCGGAGCCGAGCCGAAACGGATTTGCGCCGGCCGCATGTGTGGTCGGTGATCGCCTGATCGTCAGCGTTGCGGATGGATCGATTCTGGAACTCGTCGAGGATCGTCAGACGTGGAGGGTCGTCGCTCGCGTGACTCCTCGGATCGTGCACCGCATGGTGCCGTATGGCGATGACGCGGTCGTGCTCGTCGGTGGGGCATCCGGTCGCGATAATCTGGCGACGGTTGAAAGCGTCGAACTCAAGACGGCGGTCGCCGAGTCGGCGACGAACAGTGATTGACGGATGACGCCGTGTGGGAGGATCGCTGGCAAGCTCGATCCTCGCCCTCATCGTGCCCTGTTCGGTCAGGTGAGTCTCCGGTAAGCTGCGCCCATGATCGTGGTGAGGATTCCCTGGAGCGAGGATGCATCCCGACAGGTTGGCCCGTGACTTGGGTGTCCCAGTCGACTGCCCGTGGCGTTTTCCAGACGGCGTGTGAATTGAAGCCTGTGAATGAATAAAGGGAGTTGTGGAGGACGACCATGAGTGACTCTCCCCAGCGACGTCTCGAGGCACTCGTTATCGCGCTGCCTCCGGCGCCGAAGCCGGCGGGCTTGTACAAGCCCTGTCTCGTGATCGGGTCCCAGGTTCTGGTTTCGGGCCACGGTCCTTTGCGTTCGGATGGTTCGCTCATCCAGGGACGGGTCGGACACGACCTCGACATGGCTGCCGGAAAGGCTGCCGCGCGGCAGGTCGGTCTCGCGATCCTGGCGACGCTCGCCGCGGGTCTCGGCAGCCTCGACCGTATCGGTCGCGTGGTGAAGATCCTGGGCATGGTGAACAGTACCCCGGACTTCGTGGAGCACCCGCAGGTCCTCAACGGCTGCAGCGAGCTGTTCGCCGAGATCTGGGGATCCGACCGTGGCGTCGGCGTCCGCAGTGCCGTCGGGATGGCGGCGCTTCCAGGAAACATTGCCGTCGAAATCGAGGCCGCCTTCGAACTGGCCTGATCCCTTTCCGGAGCGAGCGGTCCCGGTGGCATCATGCCCGAAGCATCTCATGGGCTGGACGCGATGATTCCTCCGCTGGCCGTGGTGCCGCTGGCGATTGTCGCGATGGTGGCGGTCGTCGCCTGGGGCAGGCTCCATCCTTTCCTGGGGTTCATCGTGGTCTCAGCGGCCGCAGGAGCGGCCCTTGGCATCCCGGTGGAAGAGTTGCCCGCGGTCATCCGCAAGGGAATCGGCGATGTCTTCGGCGCGCTGGCGATCGTCATCGTCACCGGGGCGATGCTTGGCCGTCTCGTGGTGGAGAGCGGAGCAGCGGCGACGATCGCCTCGACGCTCGTGGAGCGGTTCGGCCGGAAGAAAATCGCCTGGGCGATGGCGGCCACGGGGCTCGTGATCGGGATTCCGCTCTTTTACGGCGTGGGATTCATGCTCGTCGTCCCGATCATCTTCGCGGTCACCGGCAGGCACGGACTGCCGCCGCTTACAGTGGCGGTACCGGCCCTGGCCGCCATGAGCGTCGCTCACGGCCTCCTGCCTCCGCATCCGGCGCCGACGGCGCTCGTCGCGGCGTTCGATGGTGATCTTGGACGAACGCTGGTCCTCGGACTCGTGATCGCCGTGCCGGCGATCGTCGTGGCCGGTCCACTGTTCGCCTCGACGCTGCGATCGGTCGCAGCGACTCTGCCCGAGGGGATGCCGCTGGACCAGGTCGACGGAACGCATCCGCCGGGGCTCATGCTGAGTGTGACGACGGCACTGTTTCCGGCCGTCATGCTCTCGGTCGCGGCGATCGTGTCGCCGCTCGTGTCGTCGGACGGGGCATGGGCCGCCACGTTCGCCTTCTGGACCGATGCCGACGTGGTCATGATCGTCTCATTGGCCGTCGCCGCGGTTGCCCTCGGGCTCGCGAGGGGCAGGCATCTCACCGATGTGATGGGATCGTGCGGAAAGGGAATCGGCGATGTCGCCTCGATTCTGCTCGTCGTGGCGGGGTCGGGTGCGTTCAAGCAGGTGCTCGTCGCGGGTGGAGTCAACGACGTTCTCGGCGAATGGCTTGGGCAGCTGCCGGTGCATCCACTGCTCCTCGGTTGGATCGTCACCGCGGTGATCCGAATCTGCGTGGGTTCCGCGACCGTTGCGGGACTCACGTCGGCTGGCATCCTCGAACCCCTCGTGGCCTCGGGCGGTGCGGATCCGGAATTGATGGTGCTGGCGATCGGTGCGGGCAGCCTCGCCTGTTCGCATGTCAACGACGGTGCGTTCTGGATGTTCAAGGAATACTTCAATGTCAGCATCGCCGACACATTTCGCAGCTGGACGGTGATGGAGACGATCGTTTCGGTGGTCGCGCTCGCAGGCGTGCTGGTCCTGGACCTCCTTCGGGTCGTTCCGGCCGTTCCCGTCTAGGACGGATTTCGAGGATTGGCGCCGTGCATTCAGTCAGGGAGTCGTGCTGGTTGGAGATGACGCCTGCGCCGACACGGGTCGATGCCAAGCCCTTTGTCGGATGTGTGCGGGGAGCCTCGTGTGAAAGCGAACCGCAGGCATCGGTAATCGCGAGGCCGAAGGCCGTCACTCAGGAGCGACCAGCAGGAGCGAGGGTTCGTTCCAGGAACGCGACGAGGAAGCGGCTGATCTGGCCGTCCAGCACGTCCTTGAGTCGGGTTTCGGCGATGTCGGTCCGGGGGTCTCGACCCGACGGGTTCGATCCCAGCCACCAGCGACGAGCCTGGTCGGGCGGCGGTTCGCCGTCGTCGGCGCGACGACGACGGGCGACCGCAGCCGCCAGCAACTCCCGGGCGTGCGTGGTCGCCTCGTCCTTCCCGTGCGCACTGCGGATCGTGACGGTGATCGCGGAGGCCGGATCGGTGGCCGTCACGGAAAACCGTTCGTCGGATCGCGTCCGCCTGCCGGCAGGGATGGCGATCGCGGCGACGACCACGTCCTGCTGTCGGATCGCTTCCTCCTCGATCGCAAGTACCGATACCTTCACGATCCGTGAACAACCCTTGGTCGCGAACTCATGCAGTCCGTGCTCCGCTGATAGCATGCCGGCCACTGACGCACCGCAGATCCGCAGCGCAATCTGGCGGATCGCTTCGGGCTGCCTCTCCTCGTGGATCGTCAATACGTCGAACCCGAGTCGCTGCGCCCAGGCCGTGTGACACTCGACGAGTTTTTGGACTGGCTCGTCGTCTCCGGGTGTCAGAAGGTCATAGACCACGATCGCATCCGCACGTGTTCCCGGGCTCTCGCACAGCATCGCGAGCGTCAACAATTCAGCCTGGCGTTGGCAGGCCTCGACCGACCGTGCGAGCGGCGCGAGCTGCCCGGGTGTCGCGGAGCGGCCGAGGGCGTCGATCGCATGTGAAAGCGTGCCGGACTCGCACGTCAGGCGATCGAGGGCCTCGACCAGACGCTCTACTTGGTAGAGGTCGGCCAGTTGCTGGCGGGCAAGCGACTGGTCGTCCCAGAAATCAGGAGCGGCCGTGGCGGCGACGATGGTCGATCGTCGCGAGAGCAGTCCGCGGGCATCGCGCTCCGCAACCGCGATCTCGACGGATCGCCGCAGTTCGACCGACTGACGCCGCAACTCCGCGAGTGTCTTGTGGACAACCGGTCTCGCGCCGGGTGCGAGCGGCTCGTGCGTCGTGGGGACCGAGTGCTGCCGACTGGCCCGCTCGTCGTGCAGCGTCCGCATCTTGACCCCACGGTTGGACGGGTACACCTGCACGAGCGACGGTGGCCGGGCCATGTCGAGTTCGGACATGAGCCGGGCGAGCGGTCCCACGACCAAACGCTCCGCCGCACGCTTGAGGGGCCTCGCGCCGAACGCCGGATCGTAGCCGACGTCGGC
>JBJTBB010000017.1:0-3205 GCA_046091125.1 Planctomycetaceae bacterium | reverse complement strand
AACTACGGCAACTACGCGCCGCACGAGTCGTTGTTCCGGGGGCCGGCTCACCCGGCACCGGCGACGATCGCCCGTGCATGGCGCGTTCGGCCCGACGTCTATGAAAGCCGCGTTCCCGGCATTCAGCCGTTTGCGCTCTTGCCCGGCCAGCAGGTGTCGGACTTTGCGAGCCTCTACGAAGTCGATGAATCGGGAGCGGAGGTCGTACTCTCGAACGCACAGGCTCTGGTCGAAGGCTGGACGAAGGGCCATTTAGCCCCGCTGCTCAATCCGAAAATCGATCCCACAACCGGCGGGCTAGACGACGCCGTCAAGCAGGCTTACGACAAAGCGGTCGGGCGAGCACCGACTGCGGACGAGCAACAACGTATTCGCAAGCTGTATGAAAAAGTGCTCGCGGCACACGGTCGCGAACGGGCGGTGCGAGCGGCACTCGTCTTCCCGTTCCTGCGGCCCGAGGCTTACTACCGGCTGGAGCTAGGAGCCGGCGAGCCGGATAAGCATGGTCGGCGGCGACTCGACAAGCTGGCGATTGTGACGGCGATTCAGCAGACGCTCTTCGGCGACAAACGTCCGCCTCGATTGCAGGCGGCACTCACGGATGTTAAGGCGACGCTCGGCACGCGCGACGAAGTGGCAACGCTCGTGGGCGAGTTGCTCGAAGAGAAGCCTGGTGCCGTGACCGCTCGCGTACTGCGATTCTTCGACGAGTACTTCGACTACCGCAAGGCGACCGACGTCTTCAAAGAGCCGCCAGTCGGGGTCGCGCATCGCGCCGACGATTTTGTGAGAGAGACCTCGCAACTCATCACCCGCACTGTGGCCGAGGATCGCGACGTGATACGTCGGCTGCTCATGACGCGCGAGGCGTTCGTGACCAATCGCGTCATCTACGGCCGCCACGAATCCAACTACACGGCCTACACCCTGCCGCCGGACTTCAAGCAGAACGGTGTGGTATCGCTCGATGCCGCGACCCGGTGCGGCATCCTTACACAACCCTCCTGGCTAGTGTCTCACTCGGGCAACTTCGACAACGACCCGGTGCGACGCGGCAAGTGGGTACTCGAGCACCTGCTCGGCGGCACGGTTCCCGACGTGCCGGTGACGGTCTGCGCCGTCGTCCCCGAAGACCCGAAGAAGACCCTCCGGGAGCGATTCAGCATGGTCCGCAACGACGCCTACTGCTGGAAATGTCATCGCCAGATGAACCAGCTCGGGATGCCGTTCGAGACCTCCGACCACTTCGGCCGCTTCCGCATGCACGAACTGGAAAAATCGGTCGATTCGTCGGGCGCGGTCGTCGATAGCGGAATTCCCGCTCTCGACGGCCCGGTGAAGAACGCCGTCGAACTCATCGAGCGACTGGCGGCCTCGAAGCGAGCGGAAGAAGTCTTCGTGCGCTACGCATTCCGCTTCTTCCTCGGCCGCAACGAAACACTCCGCGACGCCGCAACGCTCCGCCAAGCTCACGCCGCCTATGTCGAGTCCAAGGGCAGCATGAAAGCACTCGTCGTGTCGCTGCTGAGTTCGGAGTCGTTTTTGTATCGCATTACCGAACCGTGATTGGATCATAGTCCCGCCTTTAGGTGGCTGGACGAACAACAGATGCCGTCAAAAACGAGACGACAGACCATCAATATCGTGTCACCGGCAACGCGGTGGCGATGGGCGAGGCGGCCGGGGTCACCGCGGCGCTGGCCGTGAAGAACAAGACTGCCCCGCATGATGTGCCATGGAGCGAGGTGAAATCGGTCATTGAGAAGACACGCAAGCCCGTTTGATTTCGTTAGAACAGAGTCTCTCACAGCAACTGATACTCGGAGATCTCACTATGGATAGTCGCACGCTGTTGAATAGCTTACAACTCACCCGCAGGCAGATGCTGAGGGCCGGTTCGGCGGTGCTGGCCTTGCCGTGGCTGGAATCTTTGGCCCGGGCCGATGAGAAGACTCCGCCGAAGCGGCTCGTCTCGATCTGCACGGGGTTCGGGTTGTATGGTCCGGCGTTTTTCCCGGCTGCGGATCAGGTGGGCCGTGACTACCAGCCGAGCGAATACATCGAAGTGCTGGGCGACCTGCGGAAGCACTGCACGGTCTTCTCGGGCATCTCGCACCCGGAAATTGGCGGTGACCATGCGTCCGAGTCCTGTTTCCTCACCGCCGCCAAGCACCCGCGACGGCCGGGATTTCGGAACAGCGTCTCGATGGACTATCTGGCGGCCCGGCACGTGGGCACCGCGACGCGGTTCCCCTTGCTGACGCTCAAGACCGACGACGGCGGGACTTCGCTCACGTTCACCGAAAGCGGTGCGTCGGTCAGTGCCGACTACAGTCCCTCGGCGCTCTACACGAAGCTGTTTCTCTCTGGCAACCCCAGGGAAGTGGCGGCCGAGACCGAGCGGCTGAAATCCGGACAAAGCGTGCTCGACCGCATGGCCGGCCGGTTTGCCGAGCTTGAGAAAGGTCTGAGTCAGCGCGATCGCCAGCAGTTGTCCGACTACACGGAAGCGGTGCGCGAGATGGAGAAACAACTCCATGCGAACCAGGAGTGGATTCAGCGTCCTAAGCCGACAGTCAAGGATACCAAGCCAGACGACATCGCCAGCAAGGCGGACATCCTCGGACGAGCCGTCCTGATGCTCCGCATGGTACGCCTCGCGCTGCAGACGGATTCCACCCGGGTCTGCTCGCTGTTCATCCGCGGGATGGATCTCACGCCGCCGATCGAGGGCGTGAAGGAGAATCACCACGGCCTTTCGCATCACGGCAACAACAAGGCGAAGATCGATGAACTGAAGGTCATCGAAAAGGCGGAGATGGGTGTTTTTCGCGATTTTCTCGCTGCGCTGCGCGACACTCCCGATGGTGCCGGAACTCTGCTCGACCAGACCCAGGTGCTGATCGGCAGTAACCTGGGAGATGCAAGCGGTCACGGGACCAGCAACCTGCCGATCATTCTGGCCGGTGGTGGTTGGAAACACGGCCAACACATCGCCGGAGATCGCCGTCCGCAGGCGAACACGCCGTTGTGCAACGTCTATGTCAGCATGATGCAGCGTTTCGGCATGAAAGTCGACAAGTTCGGATCGAGCACCGGAACGATGAATCACCTGGGCTAATTGATCATTGAATACACCCACCTGGGACCAAATATGGATCGTTACACCACCGCCCTTGCGGCGACCATCGCGCTTGTCGGAACG
>JBJTBB010000016.1:0-3038 GCA_046091125.1 Planctomycetaceae bacterium | reverse complement strand
CTTCGCCATGTTCTACGGCGTCGGCGAGGTGCTCGGGGCTGCCTGCCCCACCACTGGCAACCACAGGAATCGATACCGCGCGGCTCACGGCGGCCGTGATCTCGAGGTCATATCCCTCCCGGGTACCGTCGCGGTCCATGCAGGTCAGCACGATCTCGCCGGCGCCAAGCGACTCGACCTGCCTGGCCCAAGCGACGGCCTCGAGACCCGTGGGCAACCGGCCCCCGTTTACGAAGACTTCCCACACCTCTCGACCGTCACGAATGACCCTCTTGGGATCGATGTTCACGACCGTCGCACAACTCCCAAGCCTGTCGGCGACCTGTGTCACGAGTTCCGGGGTTCGCACGGCGGCTGAGTTGATGCTCACCTTTTCCGCACCCGCCTGGACGAGCGCACAGGCATCGGCCAGCGTCCGGATGCCGCCGCCGTCCGTGAACGGCATGAAGACTGCCTCCGCAACCCTCCGCACCATCTCCAGCACGATGCCGCGGCCCTCATGGCTGGCCGTGATGTCGAGGAACACGAGCTCATCCGCACCTTCCCGCTCATACCGACTGGCGACCTCCACAGGGTCGCCCGCGTCGGCCAATTCGAGAAAGCGGGTGCCCTTCACGACGCGACCTTTTTCCACGTCGAGGCATGGAATGATCCGCTTGGCGAGCATCGATCGAACTCCTTCACACCCAAGACGATTCGCAAGGTTCCATTGAAAACGCGGCCGATCGGACAGCCCTCAGGAACCAGCGGGGGCGATCCTGCCCTCCTCGGGGCTCGAGGCATTGGCATAGAGCCGCCTGGGAATGCGTCCGGAGAGGAATGCGTCCCTGCCGGCCTGGCAGGCAGCCCGCATCGCACGGGCCATGCGCAACGGATCGGATGCATGGGCGATGGCGGTGTTGAGGAGCACCCCGTCCACCCCCAATTCCATCGCCTCGGCGACGTCGCTCGCGGTACCCACCCCGGCATCGACGATCACCGGATAGGTTGGGTCTCCATCCTTGAGATACTCAAGACAAATCCTCAGAGCATTGGCATTCAAAATGCCCTGTCCCGAACCGATCGGACTACCGGCCGGCATGACGCTCGCTGCCCCGGCGTCCTTCAAGCGACGCGCGATGACGGGGTCGTCACTGGTGTAGACGAGCACCGTGAAACCCTCCTCGACAAGCCTTGCCGTGGCCTCGAGCGTCCCGACGGGGTCCGGCAAGAGCGTCCGTGAGTCGCCGAGCACCTCGAGTTTCACCCACTCCGATCCGGCGTTGCCGAGATCCCTGAGCAGTTCGCGACCGAGCCGTGCCACGCGGACGGCGTCCGCCGCCGAAAAACATCCCGCGGTGTTGGGCAGGATCGTGTATCGCGTGGCATCGAGATGGTCGAGAATGTTCTCTCCGGCCGCGTTCACCAGTCGTTCCCGCCGGACGGCCACGGTCACACAATCGGCGCCCGACTCCCCGAGGCACTCCCGCATGAGCGGGAAACTCGCGTACTTGCCCGTTCCGACGACGAGACGACTCTTGAGATAGAAGGAGCCGATCCGGATGCCGTCGAAGTTCGTCGAATCACCCCGCATGGCTCGGGTCATCCTCCGCCCACGAGCGTGACGATCTCGAAGCGGTCTCCCTGCGCGATCGGTCGATGCGAAAGCGACGCGCGAGGAACGACGATTTCGTTGACCTCGACGGCCATGGGACGACCAGCAAGGCCCAGCGACTCGATCAGGTCGGCGGCCGTCGAGCCGGGTGGCACCGACCTCGACTCCCCGTTGACGGTGATCGAAAGGTCCGTCCCGAGTGCTCGGGGAGGCGACTGGGCCCGCCGAGCAGTTTTCCTCGCACCGTCATCGACGGACGGTTCCAGGGCATCACCCATCGCCTCAGAATCCCCTTCCCGGCGGTCCGGCGGCGGGAACGATCGCCCTCGGATCGGCCTTGTCGAGAAGCACGAGTGGAACCGTGGCAGCCTGCGCCGCCGACGCCTGCTGGGGACTCCAGGGAATCCCATACACCACCGTCGTGCCCGTCGCGGAGTCGGTCACATAGAGCACCGACTGCGAAATCGGCACGGAGCCCCTGGGCATGTCGGCATAGCCGGTCACCATCAGAAACGTGACGTTCTTACCCTGGCCCGGCTCGAAGCCCAGGTCCGCAAGCACGTTGTGTCGGTACGACACGCCAAATTTCTGCGTCTTCCCGTTGAGCACGGCGCCGGAGATGTCGCCCGTCCGAAAGTCGAGCATGAAGAATGCCTCGTTCGATCGATCCACAGGCACCGTGCACACCGCGAAGCCGCTGTCGGCCGCGGCGGTCGCTGCCTGAACCGTCGGGAGAGCCCTCGACCGATCTGCCGACGAACGCATGACGAACCTGTCGAGCCCGTCACTGGACAGAAAAACTCCTGCGGCGGCTCCAATCGCCGCAGCGACGGCGGGGATGACGGCGAATCGGCTCGATGGCATCATTTCGAGTTCGGCTCCTGCAGTGTTGGTTGATCCATCCATTTCAATCCCGGCCATCCATTTCAATCCCGGCCATCCGTCAAAAACTGATCATCGGCTACCACTTGGACCAGCGCCGACTGACTGTCATGAAGCCGGCCATCTCTCGCGGCGACGACGGTCCTTTGAACCGCGGCACTGCTGAACCGGGACACTGATCAATTAGCGTAGCGCACCGATGAACCGGGGTACTGGCCACGGTCTTACCGCGCCCTCCCGGGCTCACTTTTTCTCTTCGGGTTTCTTTTCCTCCGGCTTCGCGGGCTCGGGCTTGGGAGCCGGTGGTGCTGGAGGAACCTCCTGCACCGCCACTAGGCGGAACTTCCCGATGGCATGCTGCCCGTCATCGAACTGGTGGTCGAGCACGATCGAGACGGCCGCATTCTCGGGGATCTGGACGTTGGGGGCGAGATCGAAGGTCGCCGACTGCGGCTTGCCCACGCCCGTCGCGATCGCCCATCCCGTTTCCGGCTTGTCGTCCAGCGCTCCGGCAATGCCGTAATTCTCCTGCTCGAGGTCGGCCTTTGCGCCGGCGAACGCG
>JBJTBB010000015.1:0-2806 GCA_046091125.1 Planctomycetaceae bacterium | reverse complement strand
CAAGTCTCGTGAGGATCACCGGTGCGGCGGATGCCATCGCCGACACGCACTCGCCCCGATCGCCCCTGGCCCCGATTACCAAAAGATCGACACCGCCTGCAGCTGCAACGTCGGCACGAGAGATGTCGGGCACGACGGTTGGCGCCGGACCCGTGCCGACGTCGATGACGAGCGTCTTGTGACCGCGGGCGCGGATCAACTCACCCACGAATGCATGCTCGCGCCCCTTCGTGTCGAGCGTCCCCAGGACGGCGATCGTCTTCATGGGCTCCCATCCGTGGGGCGGGACCGACCAAGCGGTATGTTCTTGAATTGCCTGGCGAGTTCGGGGAGCGATCGCTCGAACGCGAGCCGCTCGAGACTCGAGGCACCGACGAACCCTACGGCGTCGGTGTGTTCGTTGATATAGGCCGCGTCCTCCGGCGTGCAGATTGGGCCGCCGTGAGACAGGCAGATCACGTCGCTCCGCTCGTCGAGCGCCGACCGGGCGATCGACTGCACGCGTGCGGCCGCCTCCTGGAGCGAGCAGGTGGCGTGTGTCACGCCGATCGAACCGCCGACCGTCGTTCCAACGTGGGCGATCACGACGTCGGCTCCCACCTTCGTCATCTCGCGGGCCTCTTCCGGGCTGGCAACGTACACGATCGTGAACAGCTCCATCCGACGTGCGAGGCCGATCATGGCGACCTCCTTGTCGAAGCTCATTCCCGTCTCCTCGAGGATCCTTCGAAACTGGCCGTCGACGATACAGTGCGTTGGAAAGTTGTTGATGCCGGAGAACCCCATCTCCTTGACGCGGCCAAGCCAATGCCACATGCGACGCCGGGGATCCGATCCGTGGACACCGCAGATGACCGGTGTCTCCTCGACGACGGGCAGCACCTCGTACTCGCCGATGTCCATGGCAACGGCATTCGCATCGCCATAAGCCATGAGGCCGGCCGTGGACCCGTGGCCGGCCATGCGGAAGCGGCCGGAGTTGTAGACGATGATCAGATCGACGCCCCCTCGCTCCAGGAACTTCGCTCTGATGCCCGTTCCGGCTCCCGCGGCGATGATCGGCTTGCCGGACAGCAAAGTGGTGTGCAGCCGGTCGAGGACCTCGAGTCGGGTGTACGGGTTGCCCTTGCCTGTCCAGTGATTCGGCATCATGTGTCCTCAGGGGAATCGGTGTCGGGACTGTTGTATCGAAGCCGGGGGGTGACGAGTATCCGGGGAGGACTCACGAGCGAGAGCGAGCGGAGCGACAGGACGCTCGAACCGGCGATGTCTACGGCGGTCTTGCCTGTGCGGATGAGCAGCGACGATGGAATACCACGATGCGATGCCGATCGACGGGCTGGCCGGCCTTCCTAACGCGAGCGAACTCCTCGTACGGGGGGTGTCCCGACATGGACTGAGCCGATAATTCTGTCACAGAACGCACCATCGACCCGATCTTTGGCGGGGTCGGGACGCGCGAGCTAGGATCAGTTGGGACGCGCGCCTGCTTCTGGTTAACGGCGAGGGCCCGACTGTTCGATGGCCCTTGGGTAACGAGGATGTCATGGCTGCGCTCCTGCAATCGATTCTCTTCGGCCGTCGTCGTCGGATGACGATCGCTCGGCCGAAACGCACCCGCCATGTCGGCGACCAGCCCGGCCTCGAGGCCCTCGAGTCACGAGTCGTCCTCGCGGCTGACGACGTCCTCGTCGGACTCGCGAACCACCGGGTCATCCTCACCATGGACCCTGTGGGCGCCGCGATCACGGACCTCGCCACCGCCTACGACGAACCGGCCGCCCGGCTGACGATCACCGCCGCGTCGGCGGGCACGCTTGCAATGGCCGCTCCGGTCGATGGACTCTCCGTCGATGCCGCCGCCAACACGATCACAGTGGACCTGAAGAAGATCACGAAGTTCGCCGGCATCTCAGTCGTGGGAGGTTCGAACGCGGATACCGTGACCATCGGACCTGGGGGTGTGAACCTCGCCGTCATCGGCAGGGGAGCGGCGGCGCAGGGTTTCTCAATCAATACCGGCGAGGGGGCGGCCGACCGAATCACCGTCGCCGGTCAGATCGTGGCGAAGGGCGCGGGTGGCGTGACCCTGACCACGCTGGGCGAGGGCGTGGCCAACGGCATCCTACTTGAGTCCAACGTGGTCACGAGCAAGGGGTCGCAGTCGTTCGGCGGCGGCGTGACGCTCCTCGACGACGTGGCCCTGCGGGCCGGTCGCGACATCTCCTTCTCATCGACGGTCGATGGGTTCGGCAGGCTGAGCCTCTCTGCCCGTCGCACGATCACGATGTCCGCCGACGTCGGCAGCCTGCTTCCACTTCAGGGGATCACGCTGACAAAAGCCAGTCGCGTGAATGTCGGCGGAGGGCTCGTGCTCGATGGCTCGGGTGCCGTCGCGGGCACGAGCGGACTGGTCATCGGGGTAAACGTTGACAACGTCGTATTCGGCCCCACTGTCGGTGCCAGACGGATCAGCGGATTCGGGGGTGCCGGGATCCGCTTTTTGGGCGGATCAGTTGGGTCACTGATCACGGGCGTGACGAGCACCGGTAATGGTACGGGCCTGCTCGTCGGATCTGGCACCTACCGAGGCACCGTCATCTCGGGCAGTTCGTTCGCCGACAACGTTGGAGACGGCGTATCACTCCATTCGGCGCGGGATCTCGCGCTCGGCGGTCGGGCTCCAGGCAGCGGAAACGAGATCCTTGCCAACGGCGGCTTCGGCGTCGCATCCGTCGGCGGATGTGCCGGCTCGCTTGTCGTGGGGTGCGAGATCGGTGCCAACGCCCTCGGCCAGGTCAAGAAT
>JBJTBB010000014.1:0-3288 GCA_046091125.1 Planctomycetaceae bacterium | reverse complement strand
GCGAGGTCAGGGTCTGCCCGGCAGTGGCGGTGGGCCGGCTGGTGACCTGCTTCTGGTTGTGCACGTGGATCTGCACCCGCTCTTTCGACGGGACGGCGACACCCTCGAGGTTCGCGTGCCTGTATCGCTCGCCGAGGCCATCGATGGCGGGAAGGTGGATCTGCCCACGCCGTGGGGCACGATCTCGCTCAAGATTCCCCCAATGACATCCGGCGGCCGAAAGTTACGAGCCGTCGGAATGGGCGTCCGCCATGCCAATGGAACAGCCGGCGACATGATCGCCGAGGTACAGATCGTGTTGCCGCCTGCGCTCGATCCCGATCTGGCGGCGCGGCTACGGTCTGAGTCGTCCGGCTTCGACCCGCGGCCGGGGCTCCGGTGGTGACCGATCAGGGTTCCGTCACGCATTCGCGGGGCGACGATGGCGATGGACCTGATGTCTGAGAAAAAAAGCCTTCCGAAATCCTCGCGTCTCCAAGGAGCGGACTTTGCGCGGGTGTATGCGCATCGACGAAGCGTCTCGGACTCCACGATCGTTTTGTATGGCAGGCCACGCTCCCCAGGCACCCGTGACGGCGGGGCGCGGCTTGGCCTGTCTGTTTCCCGAAAAATCGGAAACGCCGTCGCTCGGAACCGCTGGAAGCGTCGTATCCGCGAAGCATTCCGTGCCGTGCGCGCCCGTCTTCCCGCAGACAACGACTTCGTGGTGGTCGCCAGACCGGGACCGCTCCCCGAGCAATCGGTGATGGAGGGGGCGGTTCTAACGTTGGTCAGCACACTCGTTGCTCGGCGCGGATACCATGATGTGGGACGAACGGACGGCCGAAACAACGAGCGAAGAGGGTGAGGAGGTCACCGCCGATGAGGCGAGGATCCGTTCTGGAGAGGTGGGCCGCGGCCGTCCTCCGCTCAGCGGTGCGAGCCTACAAGGCCTGCGTGAGTCCGTGGCTGGGTCGGAACTGTCGATTCGAGCCCACCTGTAGCCAATACTTTCTCGAATCAATCGACAAACATGGCGCCTGGCATGGAACGTTGCGTGGAGTCGCTCGCATCTGCCGCTGTCATCCCTGGCATCCAGGTGGCTTCGACCCGCCCTGAGCATTGGTCGGCCCGATCGCCTGGCTCGCACATGACTCGTCGAGGAGGTCGGAGAGCATCGCGACCACGCGACGATTCGTCTGTGGAAACGTGAGCCTCGCGATCTCGGCCACCGTGCGCCAAGCGAAAGGAGGAGAGACCTTCGGAAGAGGGGCTCCTCGGGCAAGACCCCGTGGCCAGGCCAGGAAAAAGGTCACTTCGAGCGGACCGAACGACGCGGAGCCGGTTGCCTTATCGAGCGTTCGAAGGATCTGGACATCGAGACCCGTCTCCTCGAGGCATTCGCGACGCGCAGCCACATCGCCGAGTTCCCCTCGCTCGACCTTGCCTCCGGGAAACTCATCAAGCCCCGGTCCCTCACGGGCCAGATGCGACCGTTTGCCCACGAGCACGTGATGCCCCACCACGACCACGGCCACGGCGATCGCCGTGACGGTTGGAATGGACGGATTCACTCGGGCTTTTTCACCAGATCGAGCAGTCTGCCCGGCGAGCCCATGATGTTGTAGCCGGCATCCACATGAAGGATCTCCCCCGTGATACCGAGCGATTCCCGGGACAGCAGCCATGCCCCCGCTTTTCCGACCTCTTCGTGGGTGATGTTGCGGGCCATCGGCGACATGTGTTCATAGAGCCCCAGCATGTCCTCCACACCGGCACCGCGACCGGCCAGCGTCCGCAGCGGGCCGGCGCTCACCGCATTGACGCGAATCCCCGCCGGGCCGAGGTCGAAAGCCATGTACTTCACGCAGGCGTCGAGCGTGGCCTTGCAGACGCCCATGATGTTGTAGCCGGGAACGACCTTTTCACCGCCGAAATACGTCAACGTGAGGATCGACGAATCAGAGGAAAGAATCGTTCGGGCATAGCGGCCGACCGCCAGCAGGCTGTAGGCACTGGTTTCCATGGCCGTGCGAAACCCCGCCCGACTGCAGTTGGTCGTTTCCCCCTTAAGATCCTCCAGAGGGGCGTACGCGATCGAATGGACGAGGAAATCGATCGTGCCAAATTCCTGCCTGGCCCGCTCGATGACCCCGGCGATTTGATCATCACTCGAGACATCCATGGGGACGAGAAACACCGCATTCGATTCGTGGTCGGTGAGTTGGGCCACACGGCGACGGTTGCGCTGCCGCTCGTCGTCGGGGCGGTCCGGAAGGTGCGAGAAGCCGACGCGGCCCCCCTCAGCCATGATTTCCTTCGCAATCGACCAGGCGATGGAGTGATCGTTCGCCACTCCGAGCACGAGTCCCTTCAGGCCGTCGAACCTGCCCATGGAAAAATTCTCCAAGCTCGTCTCGATCACCCTATCTTCTGCCGTTTCGGTCACAACAACGTCAGAGGTCCCAACTGTATCCGGTGTGCACAAAACGCTCAACGAGAATGAGGTACCCAGTTGTGTTCCAGAGTGGCGTTCGATCTTGGAAAGTCGCCCGATCGAGGGAGATGCGTCGAATTAGGAGAAGCAACGACCGACGACGCCCGTTTGGGTTTGCTCGGGCAGTCAGTCTTGCACAGTTCGGCGTGCCGGATACATTCTTTGAAGCCCGGAGTGGCCCCGTTAGCTCAATTGGTCAGAGCATCTGACTCTTAATCAGAGGGTTCTAGGTTCGAGTCCTAGACGGGGCATTTTCCCGACGCCTACCCGGTTTCGCCGTGTCCAAGGCTTCTGCACGGCACCGAGAGTGGGCTCAAAGTAGCCTCGTTCGAGATTTAGGAAGTTTTCTGCCGCCTGCTTCACCGCGGCCAAGGCAACTGGCTACAGAAACTCGCACTCTCAAAGTCTACCAAGAGTTCAAAGTTACGAGCCTTCGGCAAAAGATCCTCTCCGAGGTCGAAGTCGATCTCCTGAATCGCGGTCTGTCAAATGATTTGAACAACATCTGTTACCCTTGCATCAGGCGGGTAGCCCCGACGAGAATGGGGTCAGGATGTTGGTAAAAATAACCGATGGAATCGATCGTTCTCTCGGGGGAATCAAGTTTTGTGATGAGCTCACTGGGCAATTTTTTGTCGCCTGTCGATAGAGGGGCGATGCAGTGAGGCTCACCCTGCGGACCATGTTGGCATGGAAAGATGGCCTCTTGCCGCCAGATGTCGCCGCCGACATCGACTATCAGATTCGTAAGTCAAAGTCGGCGACATTTCTTCTTGCAAGAGCCAAGTATCATTCCAAAGCCCCTCCTGCGA
>JBJTBB010000013.1:0-2627 GCA_046091125.1 Planctomycetaceae bacterium | reverse complement strand
CCCGTTCGAATTGCACTCGCGATGTACGGCTGCCGGAGAGGGCAAGGAGGGATAGCGGCGGCTCGACGGTCACGCCCGGCGCCGTGCGATCGACGAGGAAGAACGCCGAAGAGTCGGCCACCGTCCGATCGATCGTGGCTGTCCGCGTCCCCACATCGCGGCTTGTGGCCGCCGCGGTCACAATCGTGTCGACGGAGTCGCCGCCGGTGACCCAGGGACAACAGCCGTCGATCCGCCATGATCCGGGGTCGTCGTCCCCGAGCTGGTCGGCTGCATCGTCCGATTGACGCGAGGCGACCACAGGCGCGGTCGCAAGATGACGGCGGCTCGTCGTGACTTGGGAAACCCCGACCGTCGTGAACCGGCGGCCGGTTGCCAGGTCAACGAGCAGTCGCCCGCGGATGGTGTCGTCGGCCGCCGCCACGAGGCGAACCCCCGCGGCCCATTGCGAGATCGCAAGCGCGGTGGTCAGGCAGACCCGTGCCAGGGCGACGAGCACCACGAGGAGGGCCGATTCGTCAGCCGCCGTGGCCCCGCCATCGATTGGCACGAAGCGGGCGAGCACACCGCGGGTGGCCAGTTCGTCGAAGCATCCACTCGCCCATGGGCCTTCGAGGCGAGTTTTGACGGAGAGTTCCCGGATGCGGCCACACGCCGTCTCGAGCGTCGCGTCCTGGAGCGAGGGCGAGGAATCGATCATTCCGGGAGTCTATTCGGTTGTCGGAGTCGGTTGGTGAACGCGAACACCACGGGCAGACCCGCCCAGCCGCCGGCCGGTTGTCGAAACCCGGTCGCTCGCAGGCATGACGACGGTATACTTCCGCCACTTCTGGGCGGCCCGATAGGCGACGATCACGCACGGAGATGCTTCCATGAGCCACGCAGAAGATACGATTCCAGCCCGCGGTCCGGAAACACCGTCGCGAGCGATCAGCCGTGCCGCCTACGCGCCTCCGCGGTTGCTCGAACTGTCGCCCCAGAATCTCTACGACAAGTGCATGGCGCTTGCCAGGAATCTCTGGTGGAGCTGGCATCCGGAGGTCGGCAATCTCTTCCGCGAACTCGACCCGATTCGCTGGCGCCAGCTCGATCACAATCCGATCGCTTTGCTGGCAGAGTTCACGCCCGAGCGGCTCGAGGCGAGGGCTGCGGAACTCGTGCTCTACAGTCGGATCAACCAGGCCTACCGGCGGATGAAGGAATACCTCGCCGCCGAGAATACCTGGAGCACCGTCCATGCCGGCGTCCTTGGATCGAAGCCAGTCGTCTACTTCTCGGCCGAGTTCGGCATTCATGAGTCGGTGCCGGTGTATTCCGGCGGTCTCGGTGTGCTTTCGGGCGACCATGTGAAGAGCGCGAGCGGGTTGGGCGTACCGCTGGTGGCCGTGGGGCTTTTCTACAACCAGGGCTATTTCAAGCAGCAGCTCGACATCGATGGCTACCAGAGCGAGGAGTATCTGCGCACGCGGACGGATCTGCTTCCGATCGAGCCCGCCCTGGGAGTGGACGGCCGACAGGTGGCCGTGCAGGTCGAGACCCGTTCCGGGGCGATCCACGCACAGGTGTGGCGCATGGCGGTCGGCCGCTGCAGCCTCTACCTGCTCGACTGCGACGTCCCGGCCAACAGTCCGGAGGACCGCTCGCTCACCAGCCGTCTCTACGGCGGCGACACGCGGGTGCGGATCCGTCAGGAACTGATCCTGGGCATCGGCGGGCTGCGTGCGATCCGGGCACTGGGGGTGATGCCTGGCGTCTACCACCTCAACGAGGGGCACTCGGTCTTCGCCACGCTCGAGGCGGTCCGCGAGCAGATCCAGACCAACGGCTACCCCTACGACGAGGCCGTCCGGATGGTGGCGCGGCAGACGGTCTTCACCACCCACACACCTGTTCCGGCCGGGCACGACCGCTTCGACGGCGGCATGATCGAAGAGCATCTCGGGCCGATGCGTGACGCCCTCGGGCTGCAACACGATCAGTTGATGGCGCTGGGCCGCGTGGAGCCGCATAACCATTCCGAGCCCTTCTGCATGACGGTGCTCGGACTGAAGCTCTCGCGTCGGGCCAATGCCGTCAGCGCACTGCACGGGATCGTCAGCCGCAAGATGTGGTCGAACCTCTGGCCTTGGAAGGTTGAGGAAGAGGTGCCGATCGGTCACATCACCAATGGCGTGCAGGTCCCGAGTTGGCTGTCCTGGCAGATGCTCCAGCTCTATGACCGGATCTTTCCGGCCAACTGGTTCCGACTCATGGGCGGACCGGAGGTCTGGCAGAAGATCCACGAGTGCGACCCCGGCGAGTTGTGGGAGACCCACTACGCTCTCAAGAACCTCCTGCTGCAGTTCGTACGGAGACGGGTGTCACGACAGTGTCGTCGGAGGGGTGAGTGCGACGAGGCGGTCGAGATGGCTCGGAATGTCCTCGACCCCAACATCCTCACGATCGGATTCGCACGTCGATTCGCCACCTACAAGCGGGCCGACCTCGTCCTGCACGATCTCGAACGTCTGTTCGGACTCATCTCGCACGTCGATCGGCCCATCCAGATCATCTTCGCAGGCAAGGCGCATCCGGCCGACGAGCCCGGAAAGACACTGAGTCGGCAGATTGCAAACCTGCGGCATGAT
>JBJTBB010000012.1:0-6713 GCA_046091125.1 Planctomycetaceae bacterium | reverse complement strand
TTTCAATCCTCCTGCCGCGTTTCGTGCTGCCGCCGTCACATTGGAGCGTAGCGTCTCGTACTCGGTCATTGCAGTCAGGCACCTCAGGCAATACCACGGGGCCGAATGCTTCACGGGCTTCGGGCTGCGTTTCCGGCACTTCGCACAAAGATATCGTTTGCCCTTCACGCTGGTCTTGGGCCGATCGCGTTTGCCGGTGCGTGGGATGTTCTTCGGCATGGATTTCCGTGGCTACCGGCGATGAGGGTGGTTGCTCCCCGGTTCAGTGATCCTCATTCACGCGTGCGGGCTCGATCGCTGCGTCATCAAGATCGAGCCGGTACAGAATCTGGTTGTAGTCATGGCGTGCGACCGGAGCCGGCTTGTCCGCGAACTGCTGCGTGAACGTGGCCTCGAAGATGAGCACCGGTGAGTCCGCCGCGGTGAACTCCGGGTGAATCCGCGGGTTGTAGAACGTGTAGTTGTCGTGGGATACGACCTTCACGGCCGCCCCCCATGGCCCCAAAGGCGACTCGGCTTCCGCGTACCAGATTTCGCCGAACGCGGAGGGCTTTCCGAACTTCTCCATGAAAATGGCCACCCAGCGCCGACGCCACGGGTTCCATGCAATCGACCCGGAGTGCGGCACGACCTGATGGCCATGTGCGTCGTGGAGCACCTGCGGGGGTTCGAGTGGTTCCCATGTGCCCGGGTCCGACCACGCCTCGAACGTCGCCGGACAGCGAATAGTGGGGAACGGATTCCCAAATAGCAGCCACGATTTCCCAGCGGCGTCCTGCCACTCGACGGGATGGCCTTCAAGAAGCGGTTGAGTGCGAGGCTTTTTGTCCGATTGCTCCCACACCACCTTCAGTTCCGAGAACTGCTCGGCATGCTTGTCCCATACGCACAATCCCGCCCTATATGCGTCCATGGGCGGCTTGATCTTCATGAACGTCCCGACCAACCGTGGCTCGCCTGCCCCGTTCGGGACATTCGCGATGCCGGTCACCCACGTCGGACCGTTGCCCGGCATCTTGGCGATTGGCTTCGGCACCCCGGCGGCATCACGGTAGTAGTCCAAACGAAGGTGAACGGGAGGCTCGAAGCGTTCAAGCGGGCGGAGAGGCGTATGGGCCGCTGTGCCGTCGAAGATGCCCAGCGGATACTTCGCGAGCGACGTATCGCCCCACAGCCAAAACAGCCTGCCGTCGTGCACCGCGTTTTGCACGCTGTCGCAGCCGACGATGCCTGATTCCGGCCAGTCTTTGGCTTCGCCGAGTTTCTGGCTCTCGCCGAAAATCCCGGCTCCCGTGATTCGTCCGAGCCGCTTGGCAATGATGCGGCGTTCGACCCGCACCTGATGCGCGCCTCCCGGCTGCGGTGTGAAACGAACTCCCTCGAAACCGAAGCCGTCCTTGGGAACGCCGTAGCCGAACCCTCGAACACCGCACCACGTCTCCTTGCCCATCAACTCCGGCGTGTCGAATGCAATGAGCCCGGCGTTATCCGAGACGAATTTCGCGCCATGCACGGTTTCGAGTTCGACGAGCGGTACGGGCCAGCCGTTGCTTTTGTCGACGATCTCGATCCGAAATGGCTCCGCGGCACCAGCTGTTCCGTTGGCAAGAAGCATGCCGCAGCAGACGCTCAGCATCGATAACCGGTGTGCCAACGACCACAGCGGGGCTGGTTGCGTAAGCGACTCCTTCATGCCTTCACTCCGGACATCGACGCAATAACTCAAAGCCCGTCACTCTGCCACCGCGCCTCGACCATGTCCGCCATCTCCCGGGCCTGCTCCTCCAGTTCTTCGAGGAGTTCGAGGTCGTCGTCATCACTGGCCCGGCGCCCGAGGTAGAGCAGGTAGTTGGCCTCGTTCCGCCACGCCTTGAGCCAGTCCGGGCGGGTCGAGACAGGCCGGTAGATCAGGCTTTCGAGTCGCAGGAATTCGTCGTTAGAGAGGGGCATGTCGGCGGATTCTAGCGGGCCTCGGCGACCGGGGGACCAACCGTGTCCGACGGGTCTGGTTCAATGCGGAGTTCGCAGACACACACGAGATGGGCCGCCATGCCCGCGCTGTAGGCCCCGAACGGCTGCCTCCCCTACAACGGGGGCTGATGGTTGCGTAGGTTGGCGAATCACACGACGACGCGCGCCAACCGCATCACCTCGTTCCGCCCGCAGAAACGCCATGCCCGACCCGAATCTCTCCTCGTTCATCTGGTCCGTCGCTGACCTCCTCCGCGGCGATAAAAAGCAGTAGATCCCTGAGGCCGACAATGCCCCTCTACGAACTGACCCCTACGACCTTCCGCCCCGTCCCCGAGGCGTCGTTCGCAGCGATGGGCATCGGAGAGCGGTCTGACATCCAGCGACTGCTACGGACCCAGATCGACGTCCTCGACGACGACCTCTATGTGCTCACCGAGGAGTTCGGCGAGTGGGAGGACAGCAAGCGACGCATCGATCTGCTGGCGATTGACTCCGAAGCCAACCTCGTCGTCATCGAACTGAAGCGGACCCACGACGGCGGCCACATGGAACTTCAGGCCATCCGCTACGCGAGCATGGTCTCGGCGATGACGTTCGAGCGGGCCGTGCAGATTCACGCGGACTTTCTGCGGCGGTTGGGGCTGTCAGGGGACGAGGCCGAGTCTCGCATTCTCGGGTTTCTGGACTGGAGCGAGCCGGACGAAGAGCGTTTTGCCAGCGATGTGCGAATCGTTCTGGTCTCCGAGGGGTTCAGCAAGGAAGTGACGACTGCGGTCCTCTGGCTCCGGGACCGGGAGATCGACATTCGTTGCATCAGGCTTCGGCCTTACACAGCAGGCGGCAAGACGCTTGTGGACGTCGAGCAACTCATTCCCCTGCCGGAAGCCGAAGCCTACATCGTCCGCATCCGGGAGAAGGAGCAAAAGGAACGCAGAAGCAAGGCTGAGCGATGGTCGGCTGACGCTCAGCAGTTCTGTTTCGACTACTGGGAGGGCGTTCTCCGAACACTGCTGGCGATGGGCCTAGGCGACACGCAGCAGAGTCCGCCTCGACGTGAGAACATCCGCTTCAAGATCGGCTGGCCCGCTTGCCCTCTGAACGCATGGTTCAGCCGCCGAGAGCCGAGGCTGAGCGTATGGTTGGACTGCAAGGGGGAGAACGGCCTGAGTAACTTTCTCGTCCTGCGTGAACACCGCAGAGACATTGAAGGCGCGTTTGGTGAGCCGCTCGATTGGACAGCCCATGAAGACCTCAATCAGGGGGCCGTGTCTTGGAGGTCGTCTGCGTGTGACGTGAACGATCGCGATCATTGGCCAGAGCAGCACCAGATGGTCGCCGATCACGTTGCGAGGCTCTATCGAGCAGTAGAGCCGTTCGTTGAGAAGTTGAACCAGCGAGACGGCTCAGGTTGACCGGAGAGGCAATGAGTTCGATATCGCAGCCGAGGAGCACGATGAACACGTATCTCCTCACATGGAACCCCGCCGATTCGATGGTCTACGAATTGCTGGACGCATGGCACCAGCAGTGCAAAGGCAAGGGACCGCACTCATCAGACTGGAGTTGTGGAAGCAACAAGAGCATTCCGGCTGGCTCGCGAGTCTTCCTCCATCGCCAAGGCGTTGAGCCACGAGGCATCGTGGCTTCTGGCTGGGTTACCAAAGGAAGTTATCGAGACAAGCACTGGGACTCGGCACGAGCCAAGAAAGGTGATCAGGCAAATTTCGTCCACATACGGCTTGACGCAATCTGCAACGGCTTCGGGGACGATGAGAATGGCCCCGCGAGTGGGCTTTCGCCGTTTCCCGTTCACGCGATCTCGCGGGCACCCATCGGCACCGAGGTCAATTGGCGGAACATCCCCGGCTCGGGCATTCGGATACCAGACGCTGCTGCAAAAGAAATCGAGCGACTCTGGGCACTACATGTCGGCGGTGTGGTCGCCAACGAGGTGCAAGGCGAGACCGTGTCGGCTGTCGAAGGCAAGCCCGAGCAACGCCTCGTGTGGAGTCGATCTCGCGAGGCTTCTCTCAGAGAGGCGAAATTACGTGAGGCCGCGAAGAAGTCCGACGACGGCCTAATCCGGTGCGAGGTTCCCGGCTGTGGCTTTTGTTTCGAGACCGTCTATGGCGAAGTCGGCCGACGCTTCGCGCACGTCCACCACCTCAATGCGCTCGCTGCTGAGGAGCAAGAGCGAGTTACGACGCTCAGCGATCTCGTTGTGGTCTGCGCGAATTGCCACGCCATGATTCATCGGCATGGGGAGTGCCGGCCACTGGAGGGTTTGATTTCGCCCACGCGAGGAATAAAGCATGCACGACCTCATCGGCGACATCCACGGCCACGCTGACGCCCTCGAGCGGCTCCTGAACACACTGGGCTACACCCGGCAGCACGGCATCTATCGCCACACCGACCGGCAGGTCATCTTCCTCGGCGACTTCATCGACCGCGGCCCGCATATCCGCGAGACACTGGAGATTGTCCGGCCGATGATCGACTCCGGCGCGGCCCTGTCTGTCATGGGCAACCTCGAACTCAACGCCCTCGCCTACCACACGCCTTACCGTGAGAATCCGGTTAGTTCCAGCGGCTACGCTCCGCCAAGAATACCCATCAGCACGCCAAGACGTTGCGGGGGGTGCCGGCCGGCGAACTGACTTTGTTTCTCGACTGGTTTCACACGCTGCCGCTCTGGCTCGATCTCGATGGCCTACGTTTCGTGCATGTCTGCTGCGACGACACACGCATGGCCAAGATCAGCGGGCGACTGACAGGCGAGATTCTCCACGCCACATGCTTGCCCTCAGGCAGCCTGTTCGAGCCTGTGGAGGTGATCCCGAGAGGCAACTTTTGTGGCCACATTTCAAACCAAGGAGAGCCACAGACGCACGACAACGCGGGTGAAGTGGCACGAGCCGCCTGCCGGCTACAACTATCGCGCCTACGCCTCGTCCAGAGAGCTGCTCGGGGCCGGCGTCCCGGTGCCCAACGAGGTTACACCCGCCGCCCTGTTAAACCGTTGTCAACCTGAGGCCGAGCGTATTCACACCTATAAACCAAGGCCGTCCGAGAACAACCGTATAGCAGTAAACGTTATACCCGCTTTTTTAAGAGCTCCTACAGCCTGTTTTATATCCTCACGGTTCTCGCATCTTATATGGGACAGCCATGTCTTAAACTCGTCTTGAGAAAAATTACAATCGATGGATCTCATGTCAACAACACCCTGCAATTCTTTTGTACGCGAAACAAATTCTGCTGGAGTTACTGACGACACTAGCCATAGCACATAAAACCTACTGCGAACCATTGCGCCGGTCGGTTCTCGCGGAGTGTTGTCTCTTATGCCACCGTCGTCTGCTGTGTAGTAATATACGTCTGCCGGATCGCTGCAAAAACTTGCGAGCGCACACTCTACATCTCTGTCCGCTAGCTTAATGGTATCGGGAAGCAGAAGGTTTTTACAGCCTGCATAAGATTCAACAGACAGATCACCCAAAAAACGTGCAGTCGCCGAACGTCCATTCCTTTGGTGGGTACTTTTTCAGGATACGACGATACAGAACATACAGTGCTTGGCTTTTCGCTTCAGCAGTAGCCAAACGATCACTCAGCACCTCCAGCTCAACTCCGGAGTCAATGATTTACGTGAGTTTGTCACTCCGTTCGCGACCCTAAGCGGCGGTCGCGCCGGCTTTCTTTGCCGGGGGTGCACGGCCTTGTCGGGCCCCAGCCAAAGCGGGTTTTGGTTGTTGGGGACCACCTGCTGTTCCCCCTCCGCCACTGCCGTTGTGTGCCCCGGGCCCCCTCACGCCAAGCCTTTTCTCGGCACGGGGGAACACAAGTCGTCCGTCGCGTTGCTGCGATTCAAATTTCCGCAGAGACTTGCTGACCTCCTCCGCTGCGGGAAAGTTTCGCTCCCGAGTGTAGGCGGCTACTGCGGCGCGATACGCCGTACGCAGGTCCCTGTTGGCCTTTACGAATTTCGCTTTTGCTTTTTCACGAATTGCACGGAGTATCGGAACGTCGGACAGCACCGCCTCCGTAAGGAATCTGTCGGCGTGAGCCTCGATTTCCTTCGCCCTCTCTAGGTCACCTCGGTCGGCAAAGTCATTCAGCAAATCAGCGAAGCCCTTCTCTGCCTCACGTTCAATGTCCGCTACTTGGGCATCGTATGCAACGAGTGCTTCGTCTAGCGACGCACGTATATCATCTCCGCTCGCAAAAGATGCTGCCACAAGAGACGCACCGACAGAGCAATACAAAATGATAATCTGCGAGACGGAAGAGCAACGTTGCCGTCTTACGTATCGCATTTTTGCTCACCTCTTGTTTTAGGGAGTAAGTTACCGCCGGTTACTGACTGCGCAGGGTAATGCACCTTTTTCTGTCGCGGTGTGGTGTGCCGCTACTATGCTATAGTCACTATACTGTCCGCTTTGGTGTCACTTAGACGCAAAGCCGTCGCGCTTGATCAAGGGAGCGACTCATTGCTGAGCCAGTCTCACAGGTGCCAAGACCACTCCAGCGTCAGGACATGCATGTGGACGACTCTTTCCACCGCCTGAACCACATCATCGTAGCTGCACTATACCCCGCGAGAGGGTCCGCAGCAACGGATCAAGATGCGAGTGAAGCCGGTGTTCGTCGGGCACTACTGGCTGAATGGCTCGCGGCCTGAACTACTTCGCCGGAATATCGCCTGCGTGGACTGGAGCGTGGCGAAGGGCGGGTTC
>JBJTBB010000011.1:0-4359 GCA_046091125.1 Planctomycetaceae bacterium | reverse complement strand
CTGGTGGACGGCGTGAGAGGATGCCGAGATTGCCGTGCAGGATCGTTCCCGTCTCGGCACCTTCCTCGAGGAAATACCCATGGCCGACGTGGTCGTAGCACACATTGTCCAGAACCGTCAGGTTGCGCGTCCCGTGGACCGTGACGCAACGATTCCCACTGCGCCAGATCACACTGTTTCGGATGTACTGTCCGTCGACGAGCCCGGCGAGATGCCAATGAATCGGATAGTGCCCGATGTGGCCACGCTGTCCCATGTTGACGAGTTCCACCCCTTCCACCTTCGCCGTCGCGCCCGCGAGGATCATGACGTGTCCCCCGAATCCATCGGGGGAGAGTGGTACGCCGTCGACCAGGGGACCCGCCCCTTGGATCGTGATCCCGCGCGAGAGCAAGCCCACCTCCGCGCGCTCGTCGACCACCTGTCCGGCAAACTCCTGCACCTCCCCATAGTGCGGGTGCTGGAGCGGCGTCGCGACCGTGATCGTGCGTCCGACCACGGCACTGATGCGCCGATCTTCCGCCAGAAACGGGTCGAATCCTGATGGGGCGATCGCGATCCGGTCCCCGACGCGCCAGTCGACATCGGCCGCGACCGTGAGAGTGACGGACCCAGGCGTGGTCGAGCTCGCGAGACGGGTCCACGCACGCCGCACTGGCCCATGTAACTCGAGTCGGCCCCCAGGGACGACCCCCAGCACGCGCCTCCCCATCCCAGTGATGGCCTCTCCGGAACCTGATCCGGTGAGGGTGATCACGGCGCGCCGAGGAAAGGGTGCGGCTTCCGAGCCGATACGGAAGGTCCCAGCGACCTTGATCCACTCCACCGTCAGCGAGAGATCACGGGTGGAATCGGCCTCCAACTCTCCCTGGATATCCAAGCCGCCGAGCGCTGGTGGCGCGACATCCAACCGCATCCGGACACGCTGGGGGATCGTCACGACCTCATCCGCGACGGGGACACGACCCGAGGGCCAAGAGGCTGGGTCGGACCAGAGGCGAACCACGATCGGTGCCACGGGGGGCGTCGCCGTCGAATCCGTGCTGACCGGTGCCATGGGCCGCTCACCCACCTGGCATGCCGTGAGCACTCCGAGCAGGACACCGAAGCTCCAACGCCGCCGGACGATCATCATGATGCTCCGAGAAGAAATGGGCCGTGCCACGATACCCCACAATATACCGGTCAGGCGGGGGCGCCTCAGTGTCCCGAGAGCGCCACGGTGTGGCCAAGCCACACCGCCCCAAGGCCAAGGAGCAGCTGTGCCGCGATGTTGGCGAACGCGATCCCTCCGAGCGCGTCTCGCCCGAGGAGGAAGGTCTCGTAGCCGAACGCTGAGAAGGTGGTGAACCCACCGAGCAGCCCGGTGATCAGGAAGAGTCGGAGCGCAGGGGTGAGGAATTCAGAGCGCGTCGCGAATCCACTCAAGGCACCAATCGCGAGACAACCGATCACGTTGACGACGAGCGTCGCGGCCGGAAATCGCGACGCGCCGCTCCACTGCGTCACGAGGAGCGAGAGCAGGTAGCGTCCGACCGAACCGAGGAAGCCGCCGAATCCGACGAGCGTGATCTGGGTCAGCATCTCAGTGGGAACGAAGCAGGAGTGGGACGACACCAGCGAGCCCGTGCAGATGATCGAGATGGTCGGGCGCCGAATTGCCGGCGAAGCCGAGAACCTCGAAACCACCGGAGCGCGTGCGGCTGAGGAGCTGCATTCCCATCGGTCCCCACTCGAGCTCCGGGGTGCGACGGAGCGCGAGACGCTCGACCAACCAATCCGCGCACTCGGTGGTGGAGGCGTAGGTCCCCGGGAAGACCTCGGAGTGCGTCATCACGAACCGAAGCGTGCCGGCTTCGGCGCGGCGTGCGAGCGTGAGGAATGGGAGGAGGCCGGTCGTGTCGAGGACCCCGCCGTCTGCGAGTGGTCGCCCCTCGGGGAGATAGCTCGTATGACATCCGTCCAATATGAGCACACCGGAGAGGAGCGCGACGTTCGCCGGCGCATCGACGATCGCGCGTACCGCCCCAGTGCCGGCGCTCCATGCACTGAGATGGACCGCCGAGATACGAGGCGCCTCCGACTCACGCTCGAGGCGCTGTCTGATGGCAGCCACCATCGACTGGAAGCGCAGCGAATCCGTCACGAAGGGACGCGCATTGCTCGCAAATCCACCACCGAGATGGACGGCGGCGACCATCACGGGATCCGGCATCGCCGCCACGGCACGAGGCGGGAGCCACGTCGACCCCATGAAGTGGATCAGGAGCGGGGCGGCAGCGGTCCCTAGCAGGCGCGCCGGTACGAAGATCTCGACCGGCGTCGGCAGGATCGAATCGATCGTGAAGCGGAGTCCGGGATCCTCCCCGCGAAGGATGCGATAGTGTCGTCGCGTCTGGTCCGTCATCGGTGAGGGGTTCTGCCGACCTTGGGCGCCGACCGATGAGGGCGCAGCAAGGGTGAGGGTCCAGAGGGCCACGAGGCCGAGCACTCGGCGGAACCAGCCGTAACGGCGGCGGCTATATTGTCTCATATGGTCCCTCCTAATGACCGACCCGTGGGTTCGATGAGCGCTCGACTGCTCCACGGTAACATGATGCTGCGACCCTGGCGACGTCTGGCCATCCTCGCGCTCGGACTGGGGATCATCAAAGTGACGGCGGTCCGCCAACTGCCGAGCCTCGAGGCGCGCGAGGGTCCTGTGGCCGGAGGCACGGCGACCGCTGGAGCGACCGCTGACACAGTCCGTCTCGTGGCGGTCGGCGACCTGATGTGTCACACCTCCCAGCTCGACGATGCGCGGACGACCACCGGCTTCGATTTCCGCCCCGCGTTCGCGCCGGTCCGACCCTATCTCTCACGCGCCGATCTGGCGATCGGGAATCTGGAGACGGTCACCGCCGGTCCCGAGGAGCGCTTCACCGGGTACCCCCAGTTCAACTGTCCCGTCGAATATCTGGACGCGATCGGCGACGCGGGATTCGATGTGATCACCACGGCGAACAACCATTCCCTCGATCGACGATTCCTCGGGGTGGAGCGGACCATCCAGGCGTTGGAGGATCGCGGACTCCGGCATACGGGGACGGCGCGGACCGCGGAGGAGCGGGACCGCCCACTGATCGCGGAGGTGAAGGGGATGCGCATCGCGGTCCTCGCCTACACGTATGGGACCAATGGGATCGCCCTTCCCGCGGGGAAGCCCTTCGCGGTCAATCTGATCGACACGCTCGCGATGGCGCGAGACATCCGGCAGGCGCGCGCGGCCAGCGCCGACGCGATCATCGTCTCGCTCCACTGGGGGACGGAATACGAGCGCCAGCCGAACATCGTGCAGCGGCGCGTGGCCACCTTCCTCGCGGGTCAGGGCGTCGAGGTCATCCTGGGATCCCACCCGCATGTGCTGCAGCCGCTGGAGTGGTTGCCGGGTCTGGCCGGCCGAACCCTCGTGATCTACTCACTGGGCAACTTCTTCTCCGGTCAACGCAAGCGGTACACCGACTCGGGCCTGATCCTCGGGCTCTCACTCATCCGCGACGGCGTAGGACAGCCGGTCCGGGTCGATGCGGTCCAGGTGGTCCCGACCTATGTCGCACGGCGCCCATCCTATCGGATCGTCGCCGTGACGGATGCGCTCGAGGCGATGGTCCGCGGTGACACCACTGACCCACACGCGGCACGCACGGAGAGCGGGCGGGTGCGAGAGGTGTGGATGGAGACGATCGCCCACCTCGTCGACAGCAGCGCCGGCATCACCGTGGCACCACGGCTACCGCGCTAGAAGATGTAGACGGGCGTTCCGACGTCCACGAGTCCGACGAGCTTCGCGATATCCTCATTCTTCATCCGGATGCAGCCGTGGCTGGCCGCCTGGCCGATGCTCCCTGGCCGGTCCGTGCCATGGATGCCGTCCCCGTCGCCGAAGTTGAGGCGATACGACCCAAGCACGTTCTTATAGGAGCGCTGCCGAGTGCCGAAGGGAGGAATGATGACCTGCCCGCCGACCACCACCTCCTTGCCGGGGGCGAAGCGTTCGACACCACCATCTGGGCGCACCTTGACCACATCACCGCCCTCGACCCGAAGCGTCGTCTCACCGATCGTGAGGGGAGTGGCGGCATCGAGTCGCGCCATCGAGAGCCCGCGCGACGCGGCGTACTCCTGATAGTGCCAGTCGGGCGGGACCCAGAGGGGCGCCGTCTCCTTCCTGAGGACCTGGATGCGACGCCGCGGCGTCGCACACGACGCATTCCGACCGATGAGGTCACCCTTGCCGGTCGCGACCCCGGATTCGAAGAGCACTGAATCCCCCTGACGCACCCAGAGCCGACGCGCATCGGCGGAGACTACGATATAGGG
>JBJTBB010000010.1:0-2884 GCA_046091125.1 Planctomycetaceae bacterium | reverse complement strand
GGCAACTGCGACGGGCCGTCGACACCTTCCCAGGCATCACCCCCGTCCCGTTCGGGGTCGTGGCGGCATTGGCCATCGGGCATGTCGCGATGCTCTATCCACTCTCCTGGTGGCTTGCGAGTCGCCTGAACTCCCCGACCGGTCCATGGAGTGAGGTTGCCTCCTGGCTGTTCCTGCCCGCAATGGTCGTTTTGTTCACGAGTGGATCGATCGCCCTGGGCAGCCTGTGGCTGGGGAAGAAACCTTCAGGAACCGACTGTGGAATCGTCGACATCGACGTGGCCGGTGGTCAGGTGAGAGTCACCTCCTACGCCGGGGTGTGGTCGCCCGAAAACGACACCTGCGCGGTGTCCCCCGAGGCTTCCGATGCGGTGGTGGACGTCACCTCGCGGAGAATGGGATCCGGGGGCGTATCCGCCACGGTTTCCTGGTTTGCCGATGCGGGGCGGTCTCTCGGCGGAGCCGATGCTCCCACTGCGCACCCGTCGCTCGCCTCGCACCGTTATCACCATGCGGACGGTCCGGGGAGGCTCATCGACGTGCCGATCGCGGCCGCATCGAGCCGCCTGTTCGAATCTCGAATCGATTTCGACGAGGACGCGGCCGGCGAACCGGCGGTGATCTTCGAAGGTCGACTCGACCGGCACCCTCAAGGCACCCTGCGTGGCCAGCTCGTCAGTCGACTGCCTTTCCCGCTCAAAGGATGCCGGCTCGCCTATGCCGGCTGGGTCTACTCGATCGGTACGCTGTCATCCGGCGACACGTTCGACCCTTCGCGCTCCCGAGGTCCCACGTCGCTCGGCGCGAGCATCACGCGTTGGACGTCCTCCGGTGACAAGGACCTGCCGGTGAGGTTTGATCGCGACTCCCGGGATTCGTGGAGGATTCTTGAGGTGGCCGGTTTTTTTTCCGCCGCGGGCGGCGAGTCCTACACGGGCCTCCCTGCCGGCCGGCTCGCTCGGCTCGACATGAGTCCGCTGATCGAGGTGAATCGTGCCGTCCTCACCGGCGAAGGCCCGGCGGTGGCCGACTGGTCTATCGACACGCCGTCCATCACGTTGGACGACACTCGCGAGGATGCAACGAGGCGGGGGATGTGGCGATTCGTCGTTCCCCTGGGGAGGCACCTGGGCACACCGCCCGATGATCCGTCCGACTCCGAACGAGGAACAACCGACCCATGATCGAGACCATCGGGCTTACCAAGACCTACGGCGATTTCTATGCCCTGGAGTCGCTCGACCTCAAGCTCGAACAGGGCGACCTGTTTGGTTTCATCGGGCCCAACGGCGCCGGCAAGACGACGACGATCAGGATCCTGGCGACACTTCTCGCACCGACCTGGGGCGAGGCCTACGTCTGCGGGTACTCGATCTACACGCACCCGCGGGACATCCGTCGCGCCATCGGATACATGCCCGATGTCTTCGGTGTCTACGACGACATGCGGGTGATCGAATACCTCGAGTTCTTCGCCGCGGCCTACCGGATCCTGCCGGGCAGCCGACGCAAGGTGGCGGAACGATGCCTGGAGACGGTCGACCTGACCTTCAAGCGCGACGAACTCGTCACCAGTCTTTCGCGTGGCATGACGCAGCGGCTCGGTCTGGCACGGGTGCTGTTGCACGATCCGCAGGTGCTGCTGCTCGACGACCCTGCCAGCGGGCTTGATCCCCGCGCCCGGATCGAGATGCGGGGGCTCCTCAAGCGGCTGCGGTCGATGGGCAAGACGATTCTCGTTTCGAGTCACATCCTTCCTGAACTGTCCGATATCTGCAATCGGGTGGGCATCATCGAACACGGACGACTGATGGCCTGCGGAGGCGTCGAGGAACTGCTGGCCCGCGTCCGCCCGGGCAGGGGACTGCGCATTCGCGTGGCTGGCGAACCGAACGCTGCGGCGACACTCCTCGCTGCGCGTCCCGAAGTGGCCTCCGTCACGGTCGCCGCCGAGGGGCTGTTGGTCACGCTCGCCGCGGGGGTCGACGACCCATCGGGGCTCGCCACGGCGCTCGTGTCGGCGGGCGAGCGGCTGTTGGCCCTCGAGCCCGAAGAGGCCAATCTGGAAACGGCCTTCCTGGAGATCACCCGCGGCGGGCGGCGAGTGGACACGCCCCGCTGACGTACGCCGTCGACAGCCGCGCGAGGTTGCCGTCCGGCGTCCACGGACTGATTGACCGATGTGCCGCTCGAAACGGCCAGGAAATGCTCTAATTATCCGGCGAGCACTCCACCCTCGAGAATCGTCGACGTGAGCAATGGCGGTCGCCGCCCATCCCGTGGATCACCTGGAGAACGCTTGAATGGTTTCCGTTTCAGGCCCAAGGAAGGTCATCCGATGCACCATGGATTGAAGTCGGTTCAAGAAAATTGCCGGTCGATTCGCACGCGAGAGACGACCAGCGTCATGTTGGCCTGTAGTTTTGCCGCCGTGCTCGCGACGGTACTGACGGCCACCCTCTCGCCCGCGCTGTCCGCCGATCAGCCGGTCGCCACCCCGACGCTGATTCCGCCGCCACCGGCCCCGACTCCGGCGTCGCAACTCGCGGGCCTCGATGCACCCGAGGGGCGACTGGGATACGCACTTGGGCTGCGCATCGGGAAACGGATCGCCGCCGACTTCAAAGCGCAGGACACGGCGGTCGATCCGGCCGCACTGTCACGAGGGTTGGCTGACGCCATCCTCGATGCTGCACCACTGCTCACCGAGGAGGCGATTGCGGACGCACTCGATCAGTTCGAGGCTGGTATGCGAGAGAAGGAGCGGGCTCTGGCAACCAAGATGGCGGAGCGGGGGAAAGTGCACACCGCCGCGGCGGCGGAATTCTTCAAGGCCAACGCCCGCAAGCGCGGCGTTCAGGTATCCCCCGGCGGTGTCCAGTTC
>JBJTBB010000009.1:0-5943 GCA_046091125.1 Planctomycetaceae bacterium | reverse complement strand
GGAGAGCCCCGTGCTCTATCGCAACGACCGTGGCGTCTTCGAAGACATCACCAGTCGGGTCAACGCGGGCGACGGCATGGTGCCACACGTGGCATGGGGCGTCGGGCTCGTGGATTTCGACAACGATGGCTGGCGTGACATCTTCTATGCCTGCGGGCACCTTCAGGACTCGCTCGACGCACCAGGCAGGCCGACGGCCTATCGCACCGCCAACACGCTGCTTGTAAACACAGAAGGACGATTTCGGAACGTTTCCCGTAATGCCGGGAGTGGGCTCTTGCCGGTGGCCAGCAGTCGCGGGGCGGCTTTCGATGATTTTGACGCCGACGGCCTCGTGGACGCGGTCATCCTCAACGCTCGCGAGGGACCGACGCTCGCGCGTAACACGAGTCCCTCACCCGGCAATTGGCTGGATGTGCGGCTCGTGGGCACGCACGGCAGTCGAGATGCCGTCGGTGCAACCGTGCGGATTGAGTTCGACCGCGGCACGAGCTTCGCGGAAGTCCTCAATGGTCGGGGCTACCAGGGGTATTTCGGCCGCTCCCTCCACTTCGGTGTCGGGCAGGCGGAGCGGGTTCGCGTCCGGGTCGAGTGGATGGGCGGAGCGTCCACGGAGATTGACGACGTCGCCTGCGGACGGCGTCTGACGATCGTGGAGCCCCGGCCGGACCGACCGACTGCGATCGATCCCCGACCAGAGTGATCACCATGACTCGATTGATCCAATTGGCGACCATGACGACGCTCGCGCTTGGCGGATGCCGGCCGCAGTCGCAACCTGGTGCTCCGATGCGTCTGGTTGACGTGACGACGGCCTCCGGCATCGACTTCGTGCACGATGACGGCGGATCGGGTCGACGCTACATCGTGGAGCCCATGAGTGCCGGCCTCGCGACGTTCGATTACGACCTCGACGGACTGATCGACCTGCATCTGCCGAACGGAGCGGCACTGCCGGGCTCCGTTCGAAGTGCACCCCTGCGCGACGGCTTTTTTCGCAACATCGGCGACATGCGATTCGAGAGCCGAGGGGCCTCGAGCGGCCTCGATGACACCGGGTTCGGACTGGGCGTCGTCGTGGGCGACTACAACGAGGATGGCTTCCCGGATGTTTTCCTCAACAACCTCGGCCCGAACGTCCTCCTGCTCAACAACGGGGACGGCACCTTCACCAACATCACGGCCGACGCGGGCCTGTCGGGGGACACGCTCGTGGGAGCCGGTGCCTGCTTCCTCGACGCCGACAACGACGGCGACCTCGATCTGTACGTCGGCAACTACCTGGAGTTCGACCCCTCACGGATCATCGATCGTTCGGTCAACGGGATTCCCACGTATCCCTCGCCATACGACTTTCGAGGAGTACCAGACGCCTTCCACAGGAACGACGGAGACGGCACGTTCACGGATGTGGGCGGCGACTCCGGAATCGCCAAAAAGGCGGCGCGGGCGATGGGCTGCATCGCAGCCGACACCGACGGCGACGGCGACACCGATATTCTCGTGGCCGACGATGGCGACCCCAACCTCCACTGGATCAACGACGTTTCGGGTGTCTTCCAGGAAAAAGGACTGTCGACCGGACTGGCCTACGACGGCTTCGGGAATGAGAACGCGGGGATGGGCGTCGATTGCGCCGATTGCGATGCCGATGGTCTGATCGACGTCCTCGTCACGACGTACAGGGGCCAGTCGCCCGTTTTCTACAGGAACCTCGGCGGCGGCCTGTTCGAGGATGCGACCGCGGTGGTCGGATTGGGCTCCGGCACCTTTTCCCAGGTCAAATGGGGATGCGGACTCGTCGACTTCGATGACGACGGATGGTGCGACGTCTTCATCGCGAACGGACACACCGACGACACCGCCGAGCAAATCGATCCCGGCGCCTGCTACCGCTGCCGCCCCTCGGTGCTGCGGAACCTCGGAGGGAGATTCGTGAACGTCACCGACCAGGCAGGACCGGGCCTCGTCGATCGCCATTGCGGCAGGGGAGCCGCATTCGACGACCTCGACAACGACGGCGACGTGGATGTCGTGGTGCTCAATTCCCGGGACGCCCCGACCTTGCTCCGCAACGACCGTCAACCCGGCGCTCATTGGATCGACGTCGAACTGAGGGGCACGACGGCCAACCGGGACGCCGTCGGCGCCACCGTGCGGGTCACGACCGACGGTCGCACGTTCGTGCGTCAGGTGCACGCAGGCCGCGGCTATCAGGGACTTTTCGGCTCGCGACTCCACTTCGGGCTCGGCGAGGCCGAGCGTGTCGAGCAGATCGAGGTCGAATGGCCGGGAGGAGACCGATCGGTCGTCAGCGGCAGCCCGACCGATCGCCGACTTTTCGTGCGTCAGGACGGCTGGGTGGGAGTGTTCACGCCACAGGGGACGAAAAGGGCCTCGCCATGAGGCCGGCGGCGAGGCTGTTAGGCTTTCGTAGACTCGTTCGCACCCGTTTCCCTGGCAGCTGTTTCAGTGAGCACGACCCAACCCCGGCATCGCGTGCTGCTCGTCGACGACCAACCGATCATCGGCGAGGCGGTCCGACGCATGCTCGCCCCATATCCCGACGTGGTGTTCGAGTACTGCCGCGACGCGTCTCAGGCGGTGGCCACCGCGGAGGCCTTCCGTCCCTCGGTGATGCTGCAAGACCTGGTGATGCCAGGGATCAATGGACTCGACCTGGTCAAGGTCTTCCGTTCCACTCCGAACATCCAGGACGTACCGATCATCGTTCTCTCAGGGCGAGGAGAGGCGGTCGTCAAGGCACAACTGCTTGAAAGCGGCGCCAGCGACTACCTCGTCAAGCTGCCCGACGAGATCGAACTCGTTGCCAGGATCCGCGTGCACTCTGAAGCGTACTGGAGGCTCGTGGAGCGGAATGCCGCCTTCGCCGCCCTCGAGGAGGCCAACGCCCAGGTTCGCAGGGAGCGGGACCGGTCGGACCGCCTGCTGCTCAATATCCTGCCGCCGAGCATTGCGGAACGACTCAAGGACGGCGTCGGTACGATCGCCGAGAGCTTCCCATCGGTATCCGTCCTGTTCGCGGACCTGAGCGGATTCACGGAATTCTCCCAGACCTGCTCTCCGGAGGAACTCGTGGGCATGCTCGACGACATCTTTTCCGCGTTCGACGAGCTCGCCTCGGCGCTGGGCGTGGAGAAGATCAAGACGATCGGCGACGCCTACATGGCGGTGGCCGGCCTGCCCGATCCTGGAGACGACCATGCAGATCGGATCGCATCCATGGCGCTGGGCATGCTCGACGCGTTCGCCAGACTGATGCGGGACCGCTCGCTCGACCTGAGGGTGCGCATCGGCATTCACTCCGGGCCCGTCGTGGCGGGCGTGATCGGCCGCCACAAGTTCAGCTACGACCTGTGGGGCGACACGGTAAACCTCGCGAGCCGCATGGAGTCGCATGGCGAGCCCTCCCGGATCCACGTCTCCGAATCCACCCGGCAACTGTTGGAGGGTCGGTTTCGCTTCGAGGAACGCGGGGAGATCACTGTGAAGGGAAAGGGCCTGATGAAGACGTTTTTCCTGGTCGGACGCTGACGAAACCGCGGTGACACCGTTCCGTCGGCGACCAAGGTCGTCGTGAGGGTGACGAGGAAACCCTGGATGGATCGGGATACCACAGTGCCGAAAGGGTCGACCTGTATGTCCGGGCAGCCGCGGCGATCCCCGATCGGAGAGGCCCTCGCCTGGTCCTCACGGATCATGGCGGTGGGGGCGGCGATGTTCCTGCCGGCCGTCGCGGGCGGCTGGCTCGATGCGCAGTTCGGCACCCGGTTCCTCGCGCCGGCGGGGCTCGTGCTGGGCTTCGCCGGGGGGCTCGCGTGGCTCGTGCGGCTGACCGCGCGGAGGCGACCGTGACGGCCGTGAATGGGAGACATGGCTGGACATGGGTCGGGGCCGCTGCGCTGACCGCCGTCCTTCTGATCGCGGTGGCGGTCGCAATCAGGTCCACTCCAGACTCTTCGGAGGGTTCCCGTGCAATCCTGTTCGCAGCAGGTTTGGCACTCGCAGGCAGCCTCGGCGGTTGGATTGTCGGTCGCCTGCGGCCGACTGAACCGGCAAGGGCCGTAGCCGTGGGACTGGCGGCCGTCGGACTGCGGCTTTTACCGATGTTGGCGACCTTGGCCTGGCTCCAGGCGGCCGGTGGCCGACCCATCGAAGGTGGGGCGGTGGAATGGCTCGTCCGGTTCTACCTCTGCCTCCTCACCACGGACGTTCTCTTCCACATGATGGAGCCAGGAGCCGGCCGCGGAGCCGGAAAAAGCCCGCAGAATTGACGGACACTGGGCCTTTCCAGCACACTCTGCATCCGCACAGGACTCGACCACACGTCTCCCGAGGCCACTGCCGAGGAACCACCAGCCGATGGCCGACCACAATCCGATCTACCACCTCAAGGACTCCTATTACTTCGAAGTCCCGAAGGCGTTGTGGAAGCGTGACTGGAAGACGCTCGAAGACGTTCCGAATTTTCTTCGCGGTGCTCATCCCGACGCGACGCTCGAACAGTTCAACGAGGCGATGGATGGGAAAATACTCATCCCGCAGCCTTTCGGGACGCTGGAGAGCCTGTACACCGTGAAGTCGGGGTTCGGTATCTCGAAGTACATGATTCTCGAAGTCGTACTCGCGGCCATTCTCGTGTTCGTCTTCACCCGTCTTGCAACCAGCCTCCGAAACGGCGAGCCCGCTCGCGGACGTTTCGAGAACTTGTTCGAGGCGATGATACTGTTCGTCCGAGACCAGATCGCCCGTCCGGCGATCGACAGTCATGATCATCACGACCACGCGCACGAGCACTCCGGCCACGGCGTGGAACATGGCCACGAGTCTCATGCGGTCACGTCCGCCCCGAAGCACGACGGCGATACGTTCGTGCCGCTCCTCCTCACTCTCTTTTTCTTCGTCCTGGGCTGCAATCTCTTCGGCATGGTGCCCTGGGCCGGTTCGCCGACCGCGTCGTTCTCCGTCACGCTCGCACTCGCGGGCGTCACCTTTCTGACGGTCGTCGCGGCGGGCATGCAGAAGTTCGGAGTGATCGGCTTCTTCACCAACCAGGTGCCGTCGATGGATCTGCCCCTGCCGCTCACGATCCTGCTCACACCCATGATCTTCGCGATCGAGATGCTCGGCCTGTGCATCAAGCACCTGATCCTGGCCGTCCGACTACTGGCCAACATGGTCGCCGGCCACCTGGTGCTGCTGGGCATCATGGGCCTCATTTCGGCTGCTGCAACCTACTCCATGGGGCTGTGGGCGACGGTGACCGGCATCAGCGTTGTGAGTTGCACGCTGTTCAGCGTTTTGGAACTATTCGTCGCATTCCTGCAGGCCGACATTTTCACCTTTCTTTCGGCCCTGTTCATTGGCGCGGCGGTGCACCAACATTAAGCTGATCGCCTCGCCAGTGCTTCCCCTGTCAGTTTTCCACTATCCCCGGACTGCCGTTCGGTACCTCGTTTCCAAGGAGCCTGATTGATGATCCGTTCGCTGTTCTCGACCCGTTCGATCCTCGCCGTGGCTGCCATCGCCGTCACCTTCCTCTGTGCCGACGTGGCCAGTGCTCAGGAAGCGACCTCGAATGGTCATTCCTTGATCGACCTCACGTCATACTTCGGCGCCGGTCTCGTCGTGATCGGTGCGGCTTACGGCATCGGTCGTCTGGCGGCGTCCGCCTACGAAGCGATGTCCCGTCAACCCGAGGTGGCCGGCAGCATCCAAACGGCGATGATCATCGCCGCGGCCCTCATCGAAGGCTTCACGTTCTACGCGTTGTTCATCTGCTCGCAGAAGTGATCGTCGACCGGGAGCATGCGGGCCCGCTCCCGGTGGATCGCGGACGGTGGACGGGGAGCATGGACGTGCCTCCCCCGTCCGCCGGCCACGGCAAACCCACCCGACCCTCGGAGTCAATCCGTGCCGATG
>JBJTBB010000008.1:0-4148 GCA_046091125.1 Planctomycetaceae bacterium | reverse complement strand
GGTGATGGAAGCGCGGCTGTGCGAGAGCCTCGCCGGGCGGCATGCCGTGGTCGAGCGAGTGGATCAGCCCGAGGAGCACCTGTGTGATGATCGTCGGCCCACCCGCCGCACCGAGACTCATCACGGGCTCACCGGTGGCGTCAAGCACGATCGTGGGCGACATGCTCGACAGGGGCCGCTTGCCCGGGGCGACGGCGTTGAACTCGCCCCCCACCAGCCCGAAGTGGTTGGGCACGCCCGGTGCCACGGTGAAGTCGTCCATCTCGTTGTTGAGCAGCACGCCCGTGCCGGGCACCACCACCTTCGACCCGAAGGCGGTGTTGATCGTGGCGGTGATGCTCACCCAGTTGCCTTCCTCGTCGGCCGCCGCGAAATGGGTGGTGTGCTTGTCGAAGTGCACGTTCTGCCAGTCGGGAGGCTCGCCGTGCCGGGCAACGGGCGTGGCCCGCTCGGGGTCGATGCGCGCCGCGAGCTGGCGGGCATACTCCATCGACACGAGCCCCGTCGGCACGTCGACAAAGGCCGGGTCGCCGAGCCAGTAGGCGCGGTCGGCGAACGCCAGCTTCATCGTCTCGACCACGCGGTGCACGAAGCCGGCCGTGCCGGGTTTCAGGTCGTCCTCCGAGACGCCCGACAGCACGTTGAGCATCTGCGCGACGTGGATGCCTCCGGAACTCGGCGGCGGAAAGCCGACGATGGTCCAGTGGCGGTAGGTGGACACCAGCGGCTTCCGCTCCAGCGGCTTGTAGTCGCGGAAATCCTCGGCGGTGAGCAGACCTCCTTCGCTCGTCATCAACGCGGCCGTGGCCTCGGCGAACGGGCCGCGATAGAACCACTCCGGACCGTCCGCGGCCAGCGCACGATACGTGCCGGCGAGATCCTTCTGCACGAGCACATGCCCCTCCGGCCACGGACTGCCGTCGTCCTGGAGAAACACGCTCCGCGAGGCGGGAAACGCCGCCAGATCGTCCGCCGTCGCCTTCAGCTTGCGTGCGTAGACTGCGTCGATCGGAAACCCGTCCTCGGCGTGACGGATGCCGGCCTCGAGGGCGGCGGCCAGCGGGAGCCGTCCGAACCGCTCCACCGCCACCGCGTAGGCGGCGAGCGCCCCGGGAACGCCGCTGGCGAGAACACCGTTGCGACTCAGCGCGTCGACCGCGCGGCCGTCGCGAAGGAACATGTCACGGGTCGCCGCCGCTGGGGCGGTCTCGCGGCCATCCAGACACACCAGCCTGCCGTCGGCGAGCCGCAGCAGAATGAAGCACCCGCCGCCGATGCCGGAGTTGTGCCCGTCGACGAAGCCGAGCGTCATCCCGGCAGCGACCGCGGCATCGATGGCATTGCCCCCGCGGGCGAAGGCGTCGAGGGCCGCGCGGGTGGCCAGAGGCTGCACCGTGGCGGCGTAGCCCCTGACGGGCTTCGGCACGGGTGGATCGGCGGCCAGTCCCATGGAACACACCGCAAGCACCGCAGCCACTGCCGCCAGAATGGCGAGGGGACGGTGTCGCGGCCTCACCCGCGGTCGTCGCGGGACGGTGCCCTTCTCCGTCGCCCTGATGGACGCGACGCGGGTCGTGTCACTCATGCATGTGCCTGCCACAAGGAAGCCGCTCAGTCTGCGGCAACCTCTCCACGTAGTCAAACGGGGAGGCCCATGATGAACCGACCTCCCGCATCAGCGGCCGAGGCTGCGCCACACAGTCGGCAGCCGCGAGCGAATCAGGTTGAGGCTCGGTTCCGGCAGGAGATCGACCGTCATCGGGACGACGCGGGTGTCTTCGACGTCGAGCTTCCCCGGAGACCGCGCAAACCTGGCGCTGGCCCACGCGGCGTCGTCGCCGGGATGCGGCCGTGGAACCGAGATGAAAAACAGGTTCGGGCCTGCTGCCGCACCGTCCGCGGCGTCTGGAGCCCGAAGCCGCTCGAGGGCCAGCGTTCGAAAGAGTTCCCGTGCCGTGAGGCCCGCCGGATCGATCCCGTCGACATCCTCGGCAATCAGGGTCTCAAACGGCCGCGTGCCATCGACGTCGGCCTGCCGGAGCCGGCCGAGCTCGGCGAGGATCTGTTCCCGCACCAATGGAAAGTGGGTGCAGCCGAGCACGACGCTGCCCACCGGCCGCGTGCCGCCGGAGGCGCGATACTCGTCCATCATTGCCCGCAGGTCGGCGGCGATCGCCTGCGCCACGCTCGTGCGGGCCGTGACCGCGGGATCGCCCTCGATCGCCGCGGCAAGGTCGGCGAATCCACGCTGCACGACCTCTGGCACCCGGCGGCCAGCCCGGCCGAAGGTGGCGTTGATCGCCTTTGGGTACGCCCGACTGTTGCAGGTGCCGATGGTCGCGAGCACGGCGATCGCCTCGTCACGGGCGACAAGGTCTCGTTTCGACTCGAGCACCCCCCGCGCGCCCGCCTCCACCACGCCGACCACGAACACCGGAATGCCCCACGCATGAATGGCAGCGCGAATCTCCGCGAGGCCGTAGGCCGTGGCGGTGTTGCAGCCGATCACGATCGCCTTGACCGGCGGCTTCTCCAGCGACGGCCGCGGTGCGTCGGCCGCCGGCCAGAAGCGTCGCCCCAGCAGAAACACCGCATCCTTGAGGATCAGCTCCTTGAGATACGCTTCGTTGCCCTCACGCGGATAGTTGCCATATGGCATGATCGCCTGGTCACCGAGGTAGACGAACCGCTCGCCTGCAAAGTCGGGGCGACCATCGGCGCCGGGCTTGAGCGTGCGGTTGTCGAAGGCGTCGAGCGAGAGGATCGCTTCGAGCACGGTCAGGCCGCCGATCCCCGAGTCGAACACGCCCACCGGCAGGTCGTTCGTCGGCGCTGCAAAGTCCTGCGGCACAAACGTGAACGCTGCGGAGCCGTCGGGCGAACCGGTCGCATGCCGTACCACCGCCTCGGTGACCGGCGTGCGCAGCTCCTCGGCCGACCACACCGAGCCGGCGAAGCCCGCCCAGCAGGCCCATGCACACCAGAGTCCACGTGGCCCACCGACGGCCACCCTCGCCGTGTGATTCGAGCGAGCGCTACCCAGTGCCATTGCTGTCCTCCTCGCGGCCGGCAGGTGCCACCCGCCGCCGTCAGCCTCCGCTCACAGCCAGATGTTCAGCCGTCCGTCGAGCATGTCGGGAATCTTCTTGGCGAGGATCCGGCGGATGCGGTCGTCGGTGTACCGCGTCGAGAAGTGCGTGGCGATCACCATCTCGTTGCGAAACCTGTCGCGACGGGCCAGAAGGTCGTCGAGGTGCATGTGGCCGAACTTGTGGATCTTCTCCTTGCGATGCGAGTGGGCCACGAACGTGAGCTCCGTGATCAGCACCATGGCCTCGAACATCGCCGGGCAGCGGTCGAGGCCCTCCGGCGAGCTGTCGCCGAGATAGGCCACCAGCGGCGCGCGGATCTCGTGCGTCACGTCCACACCCGAGAGGCGGAGATCCCGGATCTTGTCGCCCGGGAGACCCTGGTACTCGTGCTTGAGCTTGCGGCGGCGGTCCCAGACCACGTAGCCAACGCTCGGGATCGTGTGGCAGGTCGCGGAGACGGTGACCACGTGCTCCCGCGAGAGCTCGATCTCGTCGCCCGGCCGCGCGGGCAGCAGCTGACACGGAAGCCGGCCCCGGTCGAGCCGGCTGACGGCCTTGAGCAGCCGCTCGATCGGCTCGATCGCGGTCTCGGGGAGGTAGATCGTGGGCGGCTCCATCTTCATCATCCGCCGCCGGGCCACGTACACCGGCAGCGCCGCGATGTGGTCGAGATGCGTGTGGGTCACGAACCAGGTGGCCGTGGCCATGAAGCCCCACGGCTGCGAGCCGAGGTCGAAGCCGAGCTTGAGCTCGGGAATCCGCCAGCAGCTCTGCACGGCCGCCCGCGAGTAGCCCTCGATGGTGAGTCCCGTGTGGACGAGGGTGCGGTACGGGGCGTTGTCGATCATGCGGCGTCGGGCGGCGGGGTGGTGGAAGAGGAGGAGGCGGGCGATCGTGGCGGGGCGGGCTCGAGCCAGATCTCGTCGAAGAGTTGTTCCTGCCGGGTCGAGAGCCTGCCCCGACGCACGAGCTCCAGCGCCGCCAGGAAGATGCCGACGATCCCGGCTGGAGGCATAACGACTTCCAACCCCCCGGGGAGTGGATGCCTCCCAGGCT
>JBJTBB010000007.1:0-7237 GCA_046091125.1 Planctomycetaceae bacterium | reverse complement strand
GCTCACGCCGATGTCGCCGACCGCCAGCATCGCGCGGCCTTCGAGCGTGTCGAAGCCGCAACCGTCGTGACCGAGGCCGCTTGCCCGCCGTACCGCCGGTCGGTGCGGACGATGGTGCGAGCCGCGCACCCGCACCGAGCGGGAAAACAACGACCGCACCAGCGACTGAAATGAGAATCGAGACCGTCGGTGGAGCAGGGGCATCAAATAAACTCCGACGAGGTTGCGGGTAGGGCAAAATCTAGGGCTGATAATAGCCAAGAGCTTTCGGCACATCCACAAACGGGACTTTGAGGCTCTTTTGCGACGTGTTCCCGGCGATGGGCCCTGTGCGGCCGCTTCGGCTGCGCCTCAGCAAGCGGACAGGCACAGGTCGCGAAGCTTTCCGAGTGATCCACGCCAGCCGCCACCAGGCTCACTGCCGTGCCCCAACGATGCTCATCGAAGGCTCGTCAACCCTTCGATGCTTGTGAAAGTGCCGTTGACCGCCGTATCTTTCGGTGGTGTGCAGCGAGACGCCAACGGGCCGCTAGGATCCCCACCTGAGGGCAGTCCATGTTCATCGTCGAGCACTACGCTCTCGCCGTCGCGCTGTGCATCGTCACCATGCTCTGCTGGGGCTCGTGGGCCAACACGCAGAAGCTCGCAGGCAAAACCTGGCGGTTCGAACTCTTTTATTGGGACTACGTGTTCGGCGTGCTCCTCGCGGCGCTCATCTTCGCATTCACGCTTGGGAGCACGGGCGACGCCGGCCGGCCATTTCTCGACGACCTCCGTCAGGCGACGCCGGGCGTGCTCGGGTCGGCATTCCTCGGCGGAATCGTGTTCAACGCGGCCAACATCCTGCTCGTGGCGGCGATCGCGCTCGCGGGCCTGGCGGTGGCGTTTCCTGTGGGTATTGGCATGGCGCTCGTGCTGGGCGTGATCGTGAACTACGCCGCCCAGCCGGCCGGCCGGCCAGGCATGTTGTTCGCCGGCGTCGTCCTCGTGGCGGCCGCGATCATTCTCGACGCGATCGCCTACCGTCGCCTACCGGGCCAGACGGCCAAAAACGCGACCCTGGGCCTTGTGCTGTCCGTCGTGGCCGGCCTCCTGATGGGATTCTTTTACAGGTTCGTCGCGGCCGCCATGGCGCCCGACTTCAAGGCGATGGAGCCCGGCAAGGTCGGCCCGTACACAGCGATGGTCCTGTTCTCGGCCGGGCTCGTCGTGAGCAACGTCGTGTTCAACACGATCATGATGCGGAAGCCCGTTTCGGGCGAGCCGCTCGAGTCGGCGGACTACTTTCGCGGAACGGCCCGCGACCACTTCTGGGGCGTGGCCGGTGGCATGATCTGGGCGGTGGGCATGACGCTCTCGATCATCGCCTTTGGCGTCGCCGGGCCCGCGATCTCCTACGGCCTCGGCCAGGGAGCCACGATGGTGGCGGCCGCATGGGGCGTGTTCGTGTGGCGCGAGTTCGCCGCCGCGCCGCCGGGCACGGCGAGCCTGCTGGCGTTGATGTTCGTCTGTTACATCGTCGGGCTCGGGCTGGTCATCGCGGCTGGCATGTAAGGGGTCCCGCGGGAGCGAGGAACGAGACGTGAAGCGGCCGAAGATCGTCGTCGTTGGAAGCTCCAACACCGACATGGTGGTGAAGGCCGCGCGAATTCCTGCTCCTGGAGAAACGATTCTTGGCGGCGCGTTCGTGATGGCGGCCGGAGGCAAGGGGGCTAATCAGGCAGTGGCCGCGGCCAGGCTGGGCGCGGAGGTGACGCTCGTGGCCCGGCTCGGGGCCGACTCGCTCGGCGACGAGTCGATCGCAGGCTACGCACGCGACGCCATCCTCACCGATCTCATCGTCCGCGACCCCGACAGGGCCACGGGCGTCGCGTTGATCATTGTCGACGCGAGGGGCGAAAACTCGATCACGGTCGCTCTCGGGGCTAACGAGGCTCTCTCGCCGGCCGACGTCGAGCGGGCCGGCGACCGGATCCGTGCGGCCGATGCCGTCGTGATGCAGCTCGAGGTGCCGCTCGACGCGGTGGAACAGGCTGCGGCGATCGCTCGCGCGGCCGGCGTGCCTGTGATCCTCGATCCGGCGCCTGCCCCCGACGGTGGGCTGCCCGCGTCGCTCTTGCGCAACGTCACCTGCCTCAAGCCGAATGAAACAGAAGCCGAGCGGCTCACCGGCATCCGCGTCGGCGACCCGGCCACGGCGGAGCGGGCCGCTCGCGCCCTGCAAGAGCTCGGGCCGCGGACCGTGATCATCACGCTCGGGAGCCAGGGGGCGGTCGTCGTCGACGATGCCGCCGTTCAACACGTGCGCGCCTTTCGGGTGCAGGCAGTCGATACAACGGCCGCGGGCGACGCCTTCACGGGGGCACTTGCCACGGCGATCGGGGCCGGCATCACCCTCAAGGACGCCGTCCGCCAGGCCGCTGCCGCAGGAGCGCTCGCCGCCACGCGGATGGGGGCCCAGCCTTCGCTGCCCACGCAGTCCGAGTGGGAGGCGTTTCTGGCCGCGCACGAAACGGGCCGGGCATGAGAGCCGCCCTGGGCGTGTTGTTCGCGTGCCTCTCCGCGACGGCCCATGCAGCGGCTCCGTCGGGGCGGCCCAACGTCGTGATCGTGATCACCGACGACCAGGGTTACGGGGAACTGTCGTGCCACGGCAATCCGGTGCTCCAGACCCCGAACCTCGACCGGCTCCATCGCGAGAGCGTGCGGTTCGTCGATTTCCACGTCGCCCCGATGTGCACGGCGACCCGCGGGCAGCTCATGACCGGCGTGGACGCGCTGCGGAATGGGGCGATGAACGTGAGCAGTGGTCGCACGCCGCTGCGGAAGGAGTTACCCACGCTAGGCGATGTTTACCGTGCTTCCGGCTACGGCACCGGGCTGTACGGCAAGAGGCACCTCGGCGACACGTTTCCCTACCGGCCGCAGGATCGCGGCTTCGGGGAGAGCCTGTGGTTTCCCTCGTCGCACCTCGGATCGGTGCCCGATGCGTGGGGCAACGACTATTTCGACGACACGTACATTCGCAACGGCCGCCGCACGCCCCCCAAGGGCTACACCACCGACATGCTGTTCCGCGAGGCAACTCTCTGGATGAAGCGGGAGTCAGAGGCGGGACGCCCGTTTTTCTGTTACCTGGCCCCCGCGGCGCCACATCAGCCGCACTTTGTTCCGGCCCGCTATCGCGAGCAGATCCGCGTCGCGTTCGAAGCCACTCGTGGAAAGCTCCGTCACTCCGACCCCGACGCGCCGTGGGGTGACGGGCAGACCCTCGAAAAGGAACTCACGGGCTTTCTCGCGATGGTTGCGAATATCGACGAGAACATCGGGAGGCTCGATCACTTTCTTGCCGAGCAGGGCCTGCGCGACGACACGCTCCTCGTCTTCCTCACCGACAACGGCAGCAGTTTCGGGCCGCGCTATTTCAACGCCGGTATGAAGGGAGGCAAGACGTCCCTCTGGGAGGGCGGACACCGCGTGCCCTGCTTCGTGCGCTGGCCCGGCGGCGGCCTCCGCCCTGCGGGCGATGTGGATGGAGTGACGGAGGTGCAGGACATCCTGCCAACGCTCGTCGAACTGCTCGACCTCGACCTTCCACCCGAGGCGAGCTTCGACGGCATCAGCCTGGCCGACGTCGTGCGGGGAAGAGCGGAGGTGCCTGCGGACCGCAGCGTGGTGATCAACTTCAGTCGGATGCCGATCGGCGCGATGCGCTCCGCGCCCGGAAGCGCGGCCGTGCCACGGCGCGAGGGAGCGGCGGTGCTCTGGAAGTGTTGGCGGCTGCTGGGCGTCACGGAACTGTACCCCCTCGATGAAGATCCGCTCCAGGAACGCAATGTGATCGGACAGCACCCCGACTTGGCGGCACAATTACTGACCCGGCTCGATGCGTGGTGGGAAGGTATCGCCGGGCGAGCCAACGAGTTTCAGGCCATTGTCATCGGCCACCCTGCCGAGAACCCCGTGACGTTGACCGCATGCGAGTGGGCAGACGTGTTCCTGGACCAGCAGGCGCAGGTGCGGCGTGGCGAACGGAAGAACGGCATCTGGCACGTCGAGGTGGCGGAGACCGGCGAGTATGCCTTTCGCTTGAGCCGCTGGCCTTATGCAGCGGGCCTCGGGCTCGCCGACGGCACGCCGGCCACGCGGGTGACCGACGGTGATTTGCCCGCCGGCGACGCCTGGCCCGTGGCAACTGCGCGGTTGAGCGTCGATGACATCGTGCGCACTGCATCGGTCATTCCAGGGGCGTGGTCGGTGCGGTTCGTCGTGCCATTGGTGGCCGGGCGCACCACGCTGGAGACCACATTGCTCGACGCGGCAGGCGGTGAGATCGCGGGGGCGTATTACGTGACGGCGGAGCGAATAAGCCGGCCTGCCCAGCTCGTGCCGCTGATTCTCGACACCGACATGTCGGGCGATTGCGACGACGCCGGCACGCTGGCGGTGCTGCATGCCCTTGCCGACCGCAGCGAATGCGAACTCTTGGCCGTAGTGACCAACCGTCGGGATCTGGCAAACGCATCGGCTGCGGCCGTAGACGCCATCAACACGTTTTACTGCCGGCCCGATCTGCCCCTGGGAGTGGGGCGGGAGCCGCCGACAGCGCTCCAGCGCACGAGCCCATTCACTCCTGCTATTCGCGACGGCTTTCCGCACGATACTACGACCGATGACAAAATGCCCGACGCGCTCGAAGTCTACCGCACGGTGCTTGTGGCCCAGCCTGACGGCAGTGTCACGATCTGCAGCGTGGGCGCGTTTTCCAATCTTGCGGAACTGTGCCGCCGCGAGCCCGACCTCGTAAAAAACAAGGTCGCAAGGCTCGTCGTGATGGGAGGGCAGTTTCCGCCGGGGAATACGCCCGAGACCAACGTCGCCACGCATCCCGCGGCAGCGGCTTTCGTGGCACGGGAATGGCCTACGGAGATCGTGTGGCAGGGGTTCGAGGTGGGCGATCCGGTGATCACCGGCGACGGCTTGAAGGACACGCCGCGCGCCAATCCGGTGCGGCGGGCCTACGAGCTCCGCCGGTATGGAGGCCGAGCATCGATCGACGGCGGCCAGCCGAGCTACGACCAGGCGGCGGCGCTGTACGCAGTCAGGGGCTATGACCAAGAACTGTGGCGCGAAGAACGGGGCGGCCGCGTGGCCGTGGATGATACCGGCCTCACCCGTTGGCGGGCGAATGCGGGCGGGCAACACGTCCTCGTACAGCGGGCGTGCGATCCGGAGGTCCTTGCTGAACGGATCGAGGCACTGATGATCGCCCCGCCATCGACCACGGGCGACACGTCCGACTGGAAATAGTCATCGCGAATGACAATCGCCCGGTCACGACGGTAGCCGAGGGCGCGTTCACGGCGCTAAAATCGCGGTTCGTTGGTGGCGATGGCCGCAGGCTCGGATCCGGCGACTATGCGTGGGACGGCCACACGCGCTGGCTCGACGCCACGCTGCGGAGCCCCCATGCTCGAATGGCCCGCGAGCAGAGCGGTTTCAAGGCGGGCCTGAGCGAACGGGAAAAATCCGGCCTTGAGCACGGATAGAACGCTCCGCGGCAACTCCACGATCAGGTCGCGTCCAGCTCGATCGGTCTCGGATGTTGCTCCTCATGATCCGCCCCACTCGGCCGACCTGTCTTTTGGCTGTGGTGTGATTCAGTGCTTCGGCGCGGGCGGCAGTTGCATGAGCCACGCGAGGATGAAGACGTAGTGGTTCTTGCTGGTGAGGAGTTGAATGCGTTGGTCACGGGTCTGCGTGACAGCGAGGTAGCCCTGTGGTTCGGCCATCGTATCGCTGAGCGGGAAGGTGCCGCGGTGGATGGTGTTCACTGATCTGCCCTCACTGATGAGACCAGTTTCTATCAATAGGGTTACCCTGCTGACGCAGCTCCCAACTTCGCACGAGCGGAGTTGGTTGCCCTACACGGCTAACACTTCGGTTGGTACCAAGACGGGGGCAGCGTCAAAAGGGTGAATACCCAACTAAAAACTGGTGCAACACTGGGGGCAGTCACGAATCAGTTCGAAACAACACGAAGCGGGCCTGAAAAAAATACGCGATAACGGATCCCCCCTGAAGAGCTGACGCCAAGATCCAACTCTAGGCCGCCACGGGGCGACAGAGCGACAGCGCCGCTCGTGCTCTGCATGAGCCAGCGAGCCTCCAGTCGGTGATATGAAAGCTGAACAGCACTTGTCACGGACAGCGACCCTCCACCTGTAGCTCGCAGACAGCTGGCGAGGTCAACCCGTTCGTCACGCCGAATTGGAACCCAGATCGCCGAGTGGCTTGCCGCCTCTCCGGCGTCATCACTTGGTACAACCACCACCAGTGCGTCACATCGAGGTCGTCCATCTGGAGTGACGTTCCCCTGCAAGGCTGCCGATGGGTACGGGATGAGCAGTTTCTGTTCGTCGTCCTGCCAAGTACGCCGTGATGAGACCAGTTCGCACAAACGCGACATCAATAATTTGGCGTCCGCCGAGGAAATGCTGACCGCATGTGCTCGCGTCACTGCTCCGGTTGTAGTCGGGGCAACGTCCGAATTTGAATAGCCACGCGCAAAATCAACTGCGACATTCTCGATGGCTCCCGCCGCCGATCGTATGGAGATTGTCTGCAACTGCCCGGTAAAAGGCAGAGGAATTGACCTGCCCCCCAGTGCGGTACCAGTCTTTAAGTTTGGGATTCACCCTCGGATAGACCAGCCCTGTGCGGTTGCCGAGGCGTAGCCGAGGCGACCGCACAGGGCTGCCGCGCCTCCGGAGCCGGGGGACGGTACCCCAGGGCGCTGTGAGGCCGGATCGTGTTGTAGTGTTGCCGCCATCGCTCGATGAGCACCTTGGCCTCGAGCAGCGTGTCGAACGCTTCCCGCTCGAGCAGCTCGTCTCGGAGCTTCCCGTTGAAGCTCTCCACGTACCCGTTCTCCCAGGGTGAGCCCGGCTCGATGAACAGCGTCTTCACACCAACTCGTCCCAGCCACTCACGGACGCACTTGGCCGTGAACTCGCTTCCGTTATCGCTGCGGATGTGCTCCGGCACCCCTCGGCGGACGAACAGATCGCTCAGACGTTCCAGCACGTCCTCGCTCGTGAGCCTCTTGGCGACGTCGATCGCCAGGCACTCCCGAGAGAACTCGTCCACGATCGTCAGCATCCGGATCGGCCGACCGTCCGAGGTGCGGTCGGCCACGAAGTCGTAGCTCCACACATGATTGCGATGCGTCGGCCGC
>JBJTBB010000006.1:0-3523 GCA_046091125.1 Planctomycetaceae bacterium | reverse complement strand
GCTCAGACCGCTCCTCGATCTGTTGCCGCTTTCGCCGCTCGTGGACGCCCTGCGAGGCGTCATGCTCGAGGGCTTGTCGTTACAGGCCTTGGGCCCACAGGTGTTCGCCGTCGCCGCCTGGGGTGGCGTGTCGTTCGCGATCGCCCTGCGGATCTTTCGATGGATGTGAGGCCGATTTGAACTGGACCGCTGGCGGAATTCGCTTCCGACGGCTAGGTTGGAAAAGGGGGCAACCGACGTTGTCCTTGGAAAAAACCGATTTTAACTGCCGGAGCCCGCCATGCCCGAAGAAGCCAATGTCGCCCGTCAAGAGCCCGTGCCGGTTGATGAGTCTCACATCATCGCCCATTACGCCAATTTCTGCCGAGTGACCGGCACGCCTGAAGAACTGATCGTCGACTTCGGCCTCAACAAGCAAGTGGGCGGAACGGCTCCGGAAACCATCCAACTCACGCAAAGAATCATCGTCAACTTCTTCACAGCCAAGCGGCTCGCCGCGGCACTCGTCATGGCCGTGCAGCGGCACGAGGCGGCTTTCGGCGTGTTGGAGACCGACGTGCAGCGGCGGGTCGTCGCCAACTCGGCGGGCAAGGCCTGATCCCTCGGGGGATGCACAGGCTTCGGCAGCCCGGAGCCGGCCGTCGCCAAACGGCTGCTTCTGACCCGTGCTCCGCGTTGGCCGTGGACGGCGGGTGAGAGAGGAGTCCGATGAGCACCATCGACGAAGCGGCAGAAGTCGAGCGAGCGAGACAGCAGATTCGCTCGCTCTTTGAGGAAATCCGCCAGCAGGCTCGCAGTGAGGTGCAGGAGGGAGATTTCTTCTCCGCCGCCCTCACTCGCACGATCTCCGCGATGGAAGCGGTAGCGGGGCTCGTCTGGCTCAAGGGCGAAGGGGGTCGGGTCGAGCCCGTCTGCCACATCGGCATGGAGCGCACCGGCATCGGTGACTCTGCTGAAACGCAGGATGCGCACGGCAAGCTCGTACAGTCCCGGATGGGTAGCCCCGACGGGCTGCTCGTGCCGGGCGGTGCGAGCCTGACTGCTCCGGATGGGACGACGGTCGCGACCAACCCCACCGGGCTCCTCGTTGTCGCGGCTCCGATCGATCGCTCGGGCGATCGGCAGGGGCTCAGCGCGCTTTTTCCTCGTCCCAATCAGGCCGACGTCGAGCGGGGATATCTCAATTTTTTGGAGCAGGTGGCCGCTGTCGCCGGGGCCTATCTCGAGCGGCGGCAACTGCAGGTGCTCGACAGCCAGCAGACGGCCCTGACGCAGGTGGACCGCTTCAGTCGTGCGGTCCATGAGACGCTCGACCCGGTCGGCACCGCCTTCATCCTCGCCAACGAGGCCCGGCGGATCATCGGGTGCGATCGCGTCAGCGTGCTCGTGAAGCGCGGCCGGACGCTTCGACTGGAGGCCGTCAGCGGCCAGGAATCGATCGAGCGCAGGGCTTCGGCCGTGCAGGCACTCGAAAGCCTTGTTCGCGTGGTGGCGAAGGCCGGAGATCCACTCTGGCATCCGGAGCCCGACCGTGAGCTTCCTCCCCAGATCGAGGATGAGCTCGACGCCTACATCGACGAATCGCACGCGACGGCCATCGCGATCATTCCATTGGAAAAGCCGCTGCCCACGCCGGTCGTCAAGTCCGGAGGCATCGACGCAGTGGCGGTCGCCAAGGCGGAGGCGGCGCCGCGAAGGCCACCGGAGCCGATTGGCACGATCGTGGCGGAATGGTTCGCCTCGACGAATTTCGAGGGAGGCCGACGGGCCCGGGTGGAGTTGGTCGCCGAGCATGGCCGGATTGCGGTGGCCAACGCCCTCGCCCACACCACGCTTCCCCTTTATGGGCTGATCAATCTGCTTGGGAAGAGCAAGGCCCTGACCTCCGCGAGGAACCTTCCCAAGACGGTCCTCGCAGGACTGTCAGCGCTTGCGGCGATCCTCGCCCTGGTGCTCATTCCAGCCGAACTTCGTCTCGAGGCCCGGGGCACGCTCGAGCCGGTGAACCGGCGGGAGGTATTCGCCCGTGTGGACGGGGTCGTCGAGAAACTGGGCGATCAAGTCGAGCACGGGGCGGAGGTGAAGGCCGGTCAGGTGCTCGCGACGCTCCGCAATACCGATCTCGAGGTCTCGATCACGGACGTCCTCGGCCGCAAGGCCAGTTCCGAGGAGCAACTGGCGAGCACACAGCGGTCGTTGCTGGCGGATACGAAGCTTTCCACGGACGAGCGGACGCGGCTGGCCGGTCGAGCCGCCCAGCTCCGTCGCGAGATCGCAAGCCTCGACGACCAGCTCAAACTCTACGAAACGAAGAAGAAGGATCTCGTCGTCACAAGTCCGATCGATGGGGTCGTGGTCACCTGGCAGGTCCGCGATAGGCTGCTCCTGAGGCCGGTGCAAACCGGTCAGGCGCTCCTGAGCGTGGCCGAAAAGACAGGCCAGTGGGACCTTGAGGTACATCTTCCCGACGACCGCCTCGGCCACGTGAATCGTGCCATGGCTGCGGCGCTCAAGTCAGGAAGGCCCCTGGAGGTGGATTACATCGTCGCCACAGATCCCGGCACGCGTCACCATGGCGCCGTCAGCGAAATCCACGAGCAGGCCGAGGTGCGAGGCGAATCGGGCAACACGGTGCTTGTGCGCATCGGCATCACGACCGAAAAGCACGACCGCGAGGAGCTCGGGGCCGGAGCGACGGTGACGGCTCGAATCGCCTGCGGCCGGCGTTCGCTGGGCTACGTGTGGTTCCACGACGTCCTGGCCTTCATCCAGACACAGATCCTCTTCCGTCTCTGGTAGGCAGCGAGGTGACTGACATGCGGTCGTTCTCCGGGGCCAGATCTGCGAGGGCAAGCCTGAAGGGATATAGTTTCAGCATGAGATCGTTCACGTTGTTCCTCCTGCCGGCGGTCATGATGGCCGTCGCCCGCATCGGACTTCCATCGCTCGTGGCCGCTGAAAGCCGCATCGCCGAGGATGGCGGAGAGCCGGTCCTGGAACGCTGCCTCGTGTCGCTCATCGACGAAGCGAAGGTTCCGGCACGGGAAGCGGGCGTGCTCGTGGCACTCGATGTCCGAGAGGGAGACGCGGTCTCGAAGGGCGCCGTCATCGCCCGGATCGACGACAACCAGCCGCAATTCGACAAGCGCAAGGCCAAGGCCGAAGACGAGCCGGCCCGCGGCACGGCCGAAAACGACGTCGATGTCCGTTACTCCGAGGCCGCCGAGAAGGTGGCCGAAGCTGAATTCGCGAAGGCCGAGCAGTCCCACCGGGCTGTTCCCAACAGCGTCACGCAGGTCGAGCGGGATCGACTGAAGCTCAACGTCGTCAAAAGTTCCCTGCAGATCGAGCAGGCGAAGCTCGAGCAGGTGCTGTCGGGACTGTCGTCCAATGCCAAGGAGGTCGAGGTGGAGGCTGCCGACAACGCGATCGAAGGGAGGAGGATCTCCTCTCCGATCGACGGCATCGTCGTGCAGGTCTTCCCAAATGTTGGGGTATGGATGCAGCCGGGCGATCGGGTCGG
>JBJTBB010000005.1:0-2626 GCA_046091125.1 Planctomycetaceae bacterium | reverse complement strand
AGCGTTGGCCCAGGATCTCGAGAAGCGAGACCATTCGCTCCGGCCCATTCGCTCCCGAACAGGACAGGATCTCACAGCCATGCCCCTCGAGTGTTCGGAGCCTCTCCGTGGGTGCATCCGGGCCGACCACGACCATCGTCGGCACGTCTCGGGCACCTTGTACGAGCTTCGAACCGGGTGGTAGTCGGGCGGCCGAGTCGCACACGACCCTCAACGCCCTGCGCGGGCCTGGAGGCCGGGCGGTGAGCAGCGGATCATCCGCGATGGCCGTCCCGATGCCGATCATCACAGCATCGACCCGTCCCCTCAGTTCGTGGGCGATTCTCCGGGAGTCGTCGCAGGATATCCACCGACTCTCACCCAGGGCGGTCGCGACACGGCCGTCGAGACTCATCGCCCATTTGGCGATGAGCCATGGTCGTCCTCGCCCGACGAGTGTTCGAAACGGCCTCGTGAGCCGGATGCCCTCGTCCTCGAGGAGTCCGGCCTCGATCGCCACGCCAGCCGCACGCAGCGTCGAGGACCCTCGACCGCCCGCATGCGGTGACGGGTCGTCCGCGGAGAAGACCACCCGCCGGATACCGGCCGCCAGAATCGCATCCACGCAAGGCGGTGTCTTGCCGTGGTGCGCACATGGTTCGAGCGTCACGACGAGCGTGCCACCCCGGGCCCGCTCCCCGGCGGCGGCGAGCGCCATCACCTCGGCATGATCGCCGCCGAAGCGCTTGTGCCACCCTTCGCCAAGCACGACGCCGTCGGGCGCGAGCACGACCGCCCCGACCATCGGGTTGGGTTCCACCCACCCCTCGCCCCGTCTGGCGAGCACGATGGCCCGCTGCATCGCGGCCGACTCGGCCGGTGTGACGGGCATGGATGCACGAGCCGGTCAATCCGGCGTCCAAATCGCCTTTTTCTCACCGCCGCCGGCCGCGGCGCCCGCGGCCGCACCGGGAGTCCAGAGTTTGTCGGGCTCGGCGGAGGGCAGTGGAGCCGCCGCCGGTGCGCGTCCAGCCGTCGCAGCCCCCCTGGCCATCGCCCCGACGTCGATCCCCGCCTCGGCCAGAACCTCCGCCACCGCCCGGATCACCTTCTCGTCGCGGCCATGTTCGCGGCCGACGTGGTCGAGGAGCCGTCGGATCTCGGCCTCTTCGCCCCGCTGCAGCCGCACCCTCAGCTCCGCGGCGTCGATCATGCCGTCGTTGGCCTTCAGCGTCCCGGAGAGCGAACGCAACTGGCCGATGATTTCGAGTCTTCGCACCGTCGAGTCGGCCCGCTCTTCGAGGAGACCGAGCGCCTCCCAGCGATCCTGCGCAGATGCATCCGGCCGCCCCGCGAGTTCCTCCGCGGCCCGTTCGGCGGCGAGATCGAACCCAGTGGAGAGCGCGCCGAGAAACAGCCCTCGCAGCTCGTCGATCCCGAGAGATCGCACGTCCACGCGATGCCACAGCAGCGGTGAGACCTCCTCCAGCGGCTTTGAAGACGAAACCGGTTGAGCCGCTGGAAGTCCGACAAGCTGACGGATGCGTTCCCAGGCACGCAGTCCCTCCTGCTGCCGTGAAGATGCCTCCTCGTCGAGGATCACAGCCTCCAGACGCAGTCGGGCATCCTCTCGTTTGGCTGCCTCACGCGGCGTGCGGCCGAGCAGTTCGGGAAGGGCCGTATCCGGCCAGAGGCTCACGACGCGTTCCCAGCGAAGGTCTCGCTCTCGGGCCAGCAGCGTGTCGATGACGGCCGGACGTCCATCCGCCGGCGGCTGAGCCGGTTCGGCTGGCGGCACGACCATGTACGTCGCCGAGAGCAGCCACTGCGTTGGCGTGACAGGAGCGGTACGGGTGGTTGTTTCCGTGGGCGAGAAGGAGACGGCGAGCAGCGGTTCGAGGATCGACCTGGCCTCGACAAGGTCAGGAGCGAACCCCTGCAGGATGGCTTCCGGCTCCCGGTCGGTCTGCCTACCAAACACGAGCAGGGAACCGAGCACACGGCATGGATCGTCCGCCGTGGGACCGGGCTCCGCGACCCGCCAGCCCGATCGGGGCGGAGCCAGGTTGCGGGCCACCCAATCTCCACGTTCGACGGGAAACGAACGGAAACGCGGATCGTGCCGGAGGCGATCCTCGAGCCGATCGATCGAATCGGCCTCGCCGGCCGGAATGAACGCCGTCACTCGCTCGAAGGGAACCGTCGGAGATCGGTCGGGATCGGCCTCCTGCTCGAGTTCGACGGCACGAGCCGTGGCCTCGATGGACCGCTCGGCGGCGTCGGCGTCGCCGCGGGCGGTGATGATCCTCGCCACCGCCAGCCACGCCTCCGCAGCCTCGAAAGGACGCGCCAAGAGTTCACTCGTGATGGCGATGTTCGTGAACAATTCGGCGCTGTCGCCAGCCACACCCTTGAGGCTTCTGAACGTCGTGGACGCCCGTGTGAGTCTCCACTTTCGGGCGTGCTCGAGCGCCCGGTCGAACTCGAACCGCCATGGAGACTCGGGCGACGTCGCCTCGAACCCAGGACGGGTTCGCAGGGCCGGTGGAATCCCCGCCATGCCGACAGTCATCGCGAGTGCCCTGCCCTGCTCCGCGTCGAGCAGACCGGTGGAATCGATCCACTCCACGAGCCCTTGGGCGAATCC
>JBJTBB010000004.1:0-5712 GCA_046091125.1 Planctomycetaceae bacterium | reverse complement strand
GGTACCGACCGGTGCATACAAGGCGGCCGGCTGGTGCGGATTCTCGCCGTACCGTAAGGGAAGACGTCGTTCGAGCGACAACGCGAGACGCTCCGGCAGACCGCTGGACTCGGCGGCGATTGCGGGCGGATGCGAGTGTGGGCTCAGCGCGACGGTCGATGCTTCCGCGTGCCGCCGCATCCATCCGGCGATCGCGACGTCGTATTCGGCGGTGCGGGCGAAGGCCTCGGCGGCCAGCCGACGACGATCGGCCAGACATGTTCCACCCTGCTCGACCGCCCTCGCGAATGCCTCGTACTGCGATGGATGTGAGACGACGGCGGTGAACCTGTGGTTTTTCGCGGCCGCCCTCACCAGGCTCGGACCACCGATGTCGATCAGTTCGATCGCCTCCCCCGGCGGGCACTCCGGTCGGGCAACCGCCTGCTCGAAGGGATACAGATTGACGATGACGGCGTCGAATCGCCCGACGCCGTGCGCCTGGAGCGCACTCAGGTCGTCCGCGCGATCGTCGCGGGCAAGCAACCCTGCGAAAATTCGCGGGTGAAGGGTTTTCACCCGCCCGTCGAGCATCTCGGGGAATCCGGTGACCTCGGCGACGTCCTCGACGGAGAGTCCGAGCCGCTCGAGCGCCACTCGTGTTCCACCCGTGCTGACGACCTGCACTCCGGACCGGACAAAGGACTCCGCGAGCCTTTCGAGCCCCGTCTTGTCAAAAACGCTCACCAACACCCGTCGGACCGCTCGACGGACCGTCGGGTCATCATCCAACGCTGGCTGCGACGCGGCGAAAGAGTTCGAGTGCATGGCGAAGAATGTACCCGCCGGAGGCGCGGGCACGAAACCGATCGGGTGGAGTCCAAGCGATCGGTTTGCCGGTAAGGAATCGAAGGCGTTGTTTCGCCGAGGGAGGGCCGAGTCAGGACGGAGCGTCGGACCCTCGAGCCGTCACCCGAGCGAAGGACCGCTCCCGGCCGGGAGCAGCACCTCGAATACCGTTCCGCCCTCCGGTCTGCCATGGACGAGGACCGTCCCACGGTTCTGCCTGACGAGCGATCGCACGAGCGACAGCCCAAGCCCGGTTCCGGGCTTCGCCCTCTCGAGCTCGCTCCCGAGCCTCACGAAACGGCCGAAGACTCGCCCACGAAGTCTCTGGGGGATTCCGGGGCCGTTGTCGGCGACGCGCACGCCGACCCGCCCCGAGGCCAACGACTCAACCTGCACCTCGACTCGCGGGTCGGGCAGGGCGTACTGCACCGCGTTATCGACGAGGTTCCTGAACACAATGTCGAGATCGGTCGCACGGCCCCTCACGCTGATGCCGTCCCCGCTCGTTTGCACACGGATACGATCCTCATCGACGCCGTAGCGATTGGCCACCAGCGATACGATCTGATGCAGGAGGGGTTCGAGCGGAACCTCCTCCACGGGCCCGGTCGTCTTGCGATGCAACGTCTTGGCCGCTTCGAGCAGGTGGTCGATGAGCCTGTCGAGTCGCTCGACATCGTCCAGCATGAGCCGGTGGAAGGTCGCCTGTTGAACGACCGGTACGTTCCGCCTCGTGAGCGTCTGCAGGTAGAGTTTCAGGGACGCGAGCGGGCTTTTCAATTCATGCGTGACGCTGTCGATGAAATTGCTCTGTCGCTGGGAGAGGGCGATCGCTTTCACTGTCAGAAGGAGGTACACGATCACCCCTGCGAGCACCAGCACAAGCAGCGTCACGCCGACCGCAAGCACGGCCCAGTAGAAGGCGGCATTGCGGGATCCCAGGGCGGCCGCGATGCTGACAAGCACCCAACCCACACCCAGGGTCAGGATGCATCCGATCAGGATGATCCCGAGGAGAATGGGCCAGCGGAGAGAGCGGCGTGGTTCCATGATTCGCTGGTTGTCTCTTCTGACTTCGAACCACCCGGTTCGAAGAAGCAGCCGTTGCCTACGGGAACGATCTCGTTGTACACCGCGATCGACTGGTCGTGCCCCACGGGTGTTATCCGCAACCGGAATCCCGACGTGTCCCGCAAGTCTCATCCCGAACCGCTGCGACACGGTCGCATCACCCTTTCCTTCGAATGGAGCATTGATCGGTGGCTCCATCGCTTCACGATCGATGGAGATGGGGAGTCACTCGTGTGGCAATCGATCGATTTCGAAGATTCCGGCACGGCCGAATGGCCACCCTCTCCCCCCCTGGTGGAACTGTGGAAAGGCACCGACACGGGATTCATGGGCGTCGGCCGGTCGGGGCGATCCCACTTTTCGCTGAGCGCGACGGCCGATCCAGTCTTTCCCGACGATGTGCGAATGGAGTGGGCATGCCGTGTGCATGAGCCCCCGAAACGCCTCGGTTCCACGTATCGTTCGCCCTGCGGGGACAGGATCGTCATCGCTCCCGACTTCGAATCGGCCGGAGGGCTCCGGTTGCCGTCCACGATTCGTTGGTCCTATCGCGTCGGGCCACGGGGGATCGAGCCGACCTGATGCCCGGCAGACCCGCGAACGTTCGTTTTTCACTTTTTTCTCCCCCTGGCAGGGTCTGGGGAAGAGCCCGTGAGTCTTGCGAAGAGGCCCGCGATCGGGTCAGATTCTTCCTGGATCCCGTATGGCGAGCCGACGCGAAGATGTCGGAACGCAACCATCCCCGTGGAGTCGGATCGCGATGTTCGACGTGATCGAGCGGCTGAAGTCGGAGTGGACCGACAAGTTCGTCGTGATCAACAGGCCGGCGCCTGAACTCGCACGATTCGCCAACGCCACGGGCGTCGTCCGCACCGTGAACATGAACGGAAGATGCCTGGTGGAGTTCGACCAGCACAACAACATCGGCTGGTATGACATCGATCCCGTCTTCCTTCGGGTCGTCCCGGAGCCTCAGCCGAAGCCGGCCGTCACGAAGACCACCGTCACGAAGACCACCGTCAAGTCGTCGCCGTCACCGCAGTCGACCGCCGAAAAGTCGTCCGCCAAGACCGCGCCGGCGAAGCCGGCCGCGAAGACATCGGACAAGCCCGCTGGCAACCGCCCTTCCACCGCCGACATCCTCGCGTTGGCCAGGGGAAAAAAGGCTGCCACTGCCCCGGCTTCATCCGCCAGCGCCCCCGCACCCCTCGAGACGTCGCCCGAACCGAAGGAGCGTGAGAGCGTATCCACTGCGGCGGAGACGGCGATCCCTTCATCCAAGCCCGTGGAGAAGCCCGCCAAGTCTCCTGTCAAGCTTTCGACCACCGCCGAGAAAATCTCCTGGTGCCGTGCGAACGACGGTAAGTGACGAGCCTCATGCACCGCCGATCAACACGTACGTTTTTCTCATTGATCGCGACCCTGGTCGCATGCCTGGCTGCCCAAGGCTGTGGTCGCTTCGAACGTCATCCGGTCGTCCGGGTGGCGGTTGAGGAAGTGACAGTGAACGCTCAGGTCAAGGAAGCGATCGGCGGGCCTATCAAGCGAGTCGGACCCGTGACCGGGTCTGCCAGCGACGCCGACGGACTCGCAACGCTGCAGTTCGACGTGGCTGGCCCGTCGGGTTCCGGCACGATCGTCGTCGAGGGCAAAAAACTCCGCGGCGACTGGGGCGTCACGCTGTTGGAACTCCGGCGGCCAGGAACGACCGAGCACATCATGCTTACGGCTGACCTGGAAGCCCGCACGGGCACCGATACACCCCGGTTCGACCCAGCGGCAGAGCCATCTCGATCGAGCGTGCCACCTCCGCCGTCGGAAATCGAGATTCCTTTGCCGCCGACCGCGCCGCGCTGACAATCGACTGCGGCCCCTTGGGGGCCGTATGGATCGGCTTCGGAAAAGCCGGCCGAGCGTGCGATTCGAGTCGACCGTTTTGCACATTGGAATATGGGAGCCCTCGGGACGGATGGCGGTCGGGGCAAAGGGCATCCCAGCCCGAAAAAACCCGGTCAGCATGCCACCTTCCCCGGGTCCAATCATCCCGGGTGGACGGTCATCGCTGGCCTTCCACTCGACAGCGAGAATCACCGGTCAGTGACCATCGCTGACCATCGCGATTTCGCCGTCGTGAAAGCGCGTCCGCGGAAGTCGAGGCGTTCCAAAAAAGAAATGTCACGAGGAATGTTTGACTCGCACAAAGTGAGATTCATAATGCGATGGTTGGTATGTCTTCCATCCGTTGAATGCTGCCCAAGAGTCCTTCCCGCTCATCGCGAGTGCTGAGGGGATCTCACGGGTTCGAGATATTCGCGGACTCTGCAGAACTTGTTTGGCTTTTCCGTTCCTACCCGTCCAGTCACATGAAAGGAGTTGGATTCCTTCCGATGGACCGGATTCGTAATGTGTTCGAAATCATCGCGTTGTATGGTCACGACGAAAACTTCGAGCCGCAGATGACGGCCGATTTCAATCCCACGACCGCACCTGCCGGATCTCGTCAAAAAATCTACGTTTTGGCCGAGCGGATCGAGCGAGGCCTTCCACTTTGGCACCCAGAGGATTCGACCGAAACTGCCGGACAGTTGCTCGCGGCGGTGGCTGACTGATTGCGGTCGCTCTGACCTCCCGCCTCGTTCCTGTCGCTCTCCCTGATCATGCAAGACCTCTCGCATCCCGTCCGAAACGCAGGGATGCGAGGGGTCTCGTGCTTTTCATGGACTATTCACGGCCCCGTCGCCCGTGCGATCGGCTCCTCAGCGCCACGTCGATGTCCCGCTTGGCGTCACGAGCCTTCAGATGTTGTCGCTTGTCGTGGGACTGGCGACCACGGCCGATCCCGAGAAGCACCTTCACTCTTCCCCCCTTGAAGTAGACCTTCAATGGAACGCGCGTCAGACCCCTTTCGAAAGCATGCCCAGCGAACTTGGCGATCTCCCGCCTGTGCAGGAGGAGCTTGCGGGGGCGCTTCGGCACGTGATTGAGACGGTTGGCCTTGTCGTACTCCGGGATATCGCATCCGTGGAGCCAGACTTCCCCCTTTTCGACACGGCCATAGGCCTCGTCGAGCGACAATCGTCCGCCGCGAAGACTCTTGACCTCGCTCCCCACCAGGGCGATTCCGCATTCGAGGGTGTCGAGGATCTCGTAGTCGTGTCGGGCCCGCCGGTTTTCCGAGACGACCTTCTCAGCCTGGGGTTCCCCCTTCTTCCCGCCGGTGGGAGGCGTTCGGGAGGACCGTCCAGTGCGTGTGGGACGTTTGCTGATGACTGATTCCTCCGCCTTGAAACTCCGCCACCAATCGCCCTTCAACTCTCCGTCATGCGACCGAGACCGGTCAATGGCCCGACGTTTTCGGGCAGGGTACACTCGAAAGTTCCCCGCGGAGGTCTTCCCGACCGTGAGTGACCGTCACGTTCTCATCCACACGGCGCCGCCAAACGACACAGTGGCTTCAGGTTTCTCGACGAGAGCGTCCAAACCCGTCCGAACGTTCGGCAGCCCCAGAAGCATCGCGAGAGCTATCGAGACGCTCCTCTCGAGCCTGGCGCTCCTGGCGAGCGTCCCGGCTGCGGCGACCGACACGGTCCCGGGGTTCGTACCGGGAAGCGAGCGACCGGAGGGCGTCCAGGTCGTCCAGGTCGCGGGCGGCTGGATGGTGCCCTATGAGGAGACCATTCCGGGCAGTGATGTGACCTTCTGGATGGTGCCGGTCCCGGGCGGACTCGCGAGGATCGGCAGCCCGCCTGACGAACCGGGACGCGATACCCACGAGGGCCCCGTGTTCGAGGTAAAGGTCGAGCGGTTCTGGAT
>JBJTBB010000003.1:0-3680 GCA_046091125.1 Planctomycetaceae bacterium | reverse complement strand
CCGCCGCGCCCCGCGCCGGGTCGTGCACGCCTCGCGTCCGCGGCGCCGGGACAACCGTGGCTGCGTGCTGCACATCGGCAGCGTCTACGCGTACTGGGGCGAGCCCAACCTGCTGCCCTACTCGATGTCGAAGGGTGCCCTAATGACCATGTCCCGCAATCTCGGTGATGTCCTGATGCGGGAGGATGGCGTGCGGGTTAATCAGATCAATCCGGGCTGGGTGCTCACCGAAAACGAGGCCCGACGCAAGCGGGAGCACGGTCTGTCGGAGGACTGGCCCGCGAGGCTGCCGAGGGAGTTCGCCCCGGCGGGCCGTATCCTCGAGCCGCGGGAGAGCGCCGCTGCCGCCGTCTACTGGCTCGCGGACGAAGGAGGGCCCAGTCGCGGCCAGGTGGTCGATCTCGAACAGCATCCGTTCATCGGCCGCAATCCCCCAAAGGATTCCTCGACGATTTGCTGAGTCTTGTGCTTCGGTGCGACCACCATCCGAAAGTCATCCGATCACGTCATGGACACCCAACCACGTTCTCGACCTCGTTTAGCCGCCTTTCCCAAGGCCTTCATGACCGCCCTCTGCCGCGACGGCAGCATGAGCGTATCGGAGTGGATCGCGCTGGCCGCGCCACTGCGGCTCGACGGCCTGGAGTGGTACGCGGGGTTTCTGGAGATGTCCGACGAGCGCAACTGGCGACGGTTTCGCGACGAGGTGGAAGGCCGCGGTATGACGATCCCGATGGTCTGTTGCTCTCCCGACTTCACCCATCCCGATCGCGTGTTTCGCGAGCGTGAGATCGCCAAGCAGAAGCGATGGATCGAGATGACGCACGCGCTGGGGGGAGGATACTGCCGAGTGCTGTCGGGTCAGCGGCGACCGGAACTGTCGATCGACGAGGGTGTGCGGCTCGCGGCGGACTCGATCAATGCCTGTCTGTCGCATGCATCCTCGCATGGCGTGACACTTATCCTCGAAAACCACTACAAGGACGATTTCTGGGAGTATCCGGAATTCGCGCAGGCGGGCGACGTTTTCTGTCAGTTGCTCGACCAGATCCGGCATCCGAATTTCGGTGTCAACTACGATCCGAGCAACGCGTTCCTTGCCGGTGAGGATCCGATCGACCTGTTGGATCGCGTCCTCGATCGAGTCGTCACGATGCACGCCAGCGATCGTTCGCTCATCTCGGGCACGATCGAGGACCTGCGGCGGGAGGACAATGGTTCTGTGGGATACGCGAGGCGGCTTCGACATGGAGAGATCGGTCGTGGTCTCAACGACTATGACGCCATCTTTTCGAGGCTCGCGGGACGAGGCTTTCGAGGCTGGGTCAGCATTGAGGACGGCGTGGAAGGCATGGATGAGCTTGCACGCAGCACCACCTTTCTGCGACGGAAGATCGCTGAGCACTGGCCGGACTGAGGGATGCGAGCGAAGGGAGTCCGGTCCAGGTGCGAGCGAGGCCCCTGCTAGCGATCCCCGGGTGGAGTTGCGGTGCCGGTGTCTGGTCACGACTGCTCGTGGCCATGGGACGCGAGGCCGTATTCCCCGACTTTCGCGGTGTGCGCTCGGCTCAGGGGTTTCTCCCGAGGGTCGTCGAGTGCCTGCGAGGGGACTCGAGTGTGATCATCGGATCGTCGATGGGCGGTCTTCTCGCGGTGCAGGCCGCGACGGAGCGGCCCGAATCCGTCGAAGCGGTCGTACTCGTGGGAAGCACCTCGCGGGTTGTGGCGACTGATCGTCGGCGGGGCTGGCCGGTCCGAGTGGTCGAGCGGATGCGGCAGCGGCTCTCCCAACGCACGACCGGCGGGGCGAGCGAATCGGCGACATCGTCAGCTTTATCATCGGCTATGGTCGATGCTTTCAGGCGGGAGATGTTCGTCGACGGCGAGGAGGATGCAGCGGCCGATTTTGCGCGCGATTCCGGATCGAGTGAGCCGGTCGACACGGCGATTCTCCTCGCCGGCCTCGACTATCTCATGGCGACCGATACCGGTCCGATCCTGGAGGATCTGCGCTGTCCGGTATTGTGGGTCCACGGTACGGGCGACGTGGTCTGCCCTCCGGGTGCGCTCGAGCGGGTGCCCCGCGGTCACCGTCGCGTGATGCTCTCGGGAGCCGGCCACCTTCCCGCCTGGACTCGACCACTCGAGACGGCGTCGGTGATCGACCGCTTTCTCTCTGTCTCGTGCTCGTCGACGGCCATCAGCCGATCCGGCCATGACACGTTGGGCGGCGGGCGCACGGACGTGGGATCGGAATCGGGGCCGGTCGTGCTCGTCCGACCGGACGATCTTCAGCGATCGGTCGGGGACCGGATGGCCCCGGGACCGCCAAAGGGCGTCGAGGCGATCGACAAGAGGCTCGTCGCCCTCCGCTTCGGGCGGCACGCGGCCCGGTACGACGCCATGACGCCCGTACAGCGGAGCATGCGAGAGATACTTCTCTCGGCAGCGGTGAGTCGGCTCGAAGGCCGGCCGGTCGGGCGGATCCTCGAACTCGGCTGCGGTCCCGGCGGGCTGACGAATCTGCTCGCAGAGCGATTTCCAGGAGCGGAGATCGTCTCGGTTGAATTGTCGGAGGCGATGGCCGCCGTCGCCCGATCGAGAGCCTTGCCGGCGCGGATCGTCGTCGCGGACGCCGAGGAATACGTTCTCCGAGACACGGCTTCGTATGACCTTGTGATCTCGAACGCCGCCATGCAGTGGTTCATCGATCCCGAAGGCACCGTCGGTCGCTGCCGCGAGCGGTTGGCAGATGGCGGTGTGCTCGCGATTGCCACCTTCGGCGCGGGAACCCTGTGGGAACGCCGGGAATCGTTCGACCGGGCCGACGAGGTCGAGGGGCTCCCGCAACGCTTGCACGTGCTCTCGCTTCCATCCATCGCCGACTGGCGACGCTGGCTGCCGGGATCGACTGTCGACGAGACTGAAATCGTTTGCTCGTTCGACAGCGTGCGGGACGTCCTCGCATCGATTCGCGGCGCGGGGGCGTCGCTGTCGGTCGCCGACCGCCGTCCCGTGCCACGCACGGTATTTCGACGAATGGTACGGTTCTACGAGCGTCAGCGCTGGGGCTCGGATGGGGGCATACGATCGAATCCAGCGACTCGGCGCGATGCGGGCGCTTCGGTTCAGTCGCCCATTCCCGCCACGTACCATGTCCTCACCGTCGTCTTTTCCGACGATGGGCCCCTCCAGCGAACATTTGCGGCGGCTCGGCCGTAGAGCCTGCAATCGGGAGCCCATTGCCGGCCCCGTATCGTCGCAACGGAGGGCCGAAACATGGTGTTCTTGATGCTGCTCCTGCTGGGCATCTGCGGCGTCGTCGCAGGCGAATGGCTCATTGGCAGGCTGGAACGGCCCACGCTGGTCACGATGCGGGTGAAACGGCCGATGGATCTTCAGGTGCCGCAGAAGGTGCGGTAACGGCCACAACCGGCGGGTGGGCCGAACCGGTATGAGTCATGAGCGGGTATGCAATCGAAAGGACGGCGGATCGCTTCGAGCAGTGATCGCAAGACGCCGAAGTCGCCCGCCTCGGCTGCGGCCAGGGCCTCCTCGACGCGGTGGTTACGGGGCTGCACGAGCGGATTTGCACTCTGCTTCAGCCTCACCGAATCGGACAGCCCGAGTGATTGCCTCTGCAGTCGGCGCCGCCAGTCGTCGAGCCAATCGCCCAGCAT
>JBJTBB010000002.1:0-11052 GCA_046091125.1 Planctomycetaceae bacterium | reverse complement strand
GCCCTTGCTCGGCCGATCCACATCGATCCGCAGGATCGATCCCAGCCAGGTGGCGGGGTTCTGACCATTGAGATCGGGGTCGTTCCTCAGGCCACCGTCTCCGAGACCGATGCAGAGGTGGCCACCCGGGCCGAACACGATCGATCCACCGTTGTGATTGGAATACGGCTGTTCGATGAAGACCAGAACTTCCTCGCTTGCCGGATCCGCCCTGTCCGGGTCGTCCTTCGACACGCGGAATCTCGAGACCCGCGGTCCACGCCGCTCTCCGATCCCGCTGTAACAGACGAAGAACTGACCGTTCTGTCGGTAGTTCGGATGGAAGGCGAGGCCCAGCAGTCCGTCCTCGTTCGCCTTGGCCCATGGGGCGGTTCCCGAACGAATGTCGAGAAACAGTTTCGCCCTGGCCACCGGGACGTCGCCCGCCGCGTCGGCGGGTAGCACGTGGATCATGCCGGACTGGTCGAGCACGAACCGGCGGCCGGTGCCATCGCCTGCATGGGTGACGACAAGCGGCCGCAGGGCCTGTGCTGGCTTGCCGTCGGCGGTTTCCGGCGACCATCCCTCCCACTCGATCCCAGGAAAGGCGACAACGGATTTGACCGCGAGCACCGGATCGGTGGGCATGCCAGTGGAGGCATCCTGCCCGCTCGTGGGCAACTCGCGAATCTTGATCGAGCGGAATGCGACCGGGTCGCCGTGATCCTGCCGGCAGTTGTGTCCCGTCCCTGCCTTCCCGAAGCCTGGGAAGGCGGCGAACTTGCTCTTTGCGACCCGCTCACTCCAATCCTTGGATCCCATCTGGAATCGGAAATAGTTGACGCCGTTGAGATCCACCTCGCCCGCATCCGGAGCGACCCGCAGGTAGAGGTGATTCCACTGGCCCGCCGGCCGGGTGGCATCGATCGGCTTGTCGGTATCGGCAGCCTCCTTCCCCCCCTCCTTCTCGGCGGACACGAGCCACTTCGGCTTCGACGGGTGATAGAGCTGGTACAGCCAGCCGGCGGCCTGAGGATCCTGCCCCGCCTCGTTGTCGATGATCTGAACCTCCGGCCCGGTCATCCAGGGTGCCTTCTCATCCTCCGTGACATGGAACATCAGACCGCTGTTACCCGCAGGCGCAATCTTGTATTCCAGCTGCAGCTCGAACGCGGCAAATGACTCGCGGGTGATGATGTCGCCTGCGCCCTGTCCCTTACGGACGATGGCCCCTTCTTCGACCGCCCACCCGGTGCCGACCACTTCTTTCCGATAGCCCCTAAACCCTTCAAGAGATCGGCCGTCGAACAGCAGACGCCACCCGGTACGGGCCTCTGCATCCGAGAGCGTGTTTGGAGGCACATCCGCACGTCCCACCGACGCAGAGAGTATCGACCAAGCCACGGCGACGTTCAGAAGCACGCCCACCGACCTCGAAAGGCGGTCAGCCGGGCTTGGGTCGCATCCACTCGTAGGTCTCTCGGGCGGGGCGGACATGACGGTTGGCATGACGGCAACTCCTCTGGAAAATGATCTCAATCGGCGATCGTGAGGCACGGGCATCCCATGATCAGGCGGATGGCTGGCCGCGTTCCCTGAAAGCACTCAGAACCTGATTGGAAAAGGTCCGACTCGAACGAACCCGCCACAGACAAGAAGGTACCATGCGTTGTATCCAAACTCATGCTCTCACGGCCGCCGCGGTCCTGTGTGCCGTTTCCGCCGCCGCCGATGAGACGGTCGCTCCCACGACGACGCGGCAGCCCAATATCCTCGTGATCCTCGCTGACGACGCCGGCTGGGGTGATTTTTCGATCAATGGAAATCGCACGGTGTCCACGCCGGCAATCGACTCGCTCGCACGCGATGGATGTCTGCTCGAGACGTTTCTGGTGCAGCCGGTCTGCGCGCCCACTCGGGCCGAGTTCCTGACAGGTCGCTACCATCCGCGCGGTGGCGTCCGAGGAGTGACACTGGGAGAGGAACGACTCGCTCCCACCGAGCGTACGATCGCTCAGGTGCTCAAGGACTCTGGATACGCGACCGGATGCTTCGGCAAGTGGCACAACGGCACGCAGTGGCCTTATCACCCGCTCGCCCGGGGCTTCGATCAGTTCTACGGCTTCACGGAGGGACACTGGGGTGGCTATTTCGATGCGGAAATGGAGGACAACGGTCAATTCGTCACCGGCCGCGGATATATCACCGACGACATCACCGACCACGCGATCTCGTTCCTCGATTCAGCCGGATCGCCCTTCTTCTGCTACGTTCCGTTCAATACACCCCATACGCCGATGAGCGTGCCAACCGAGGATTGGGATCGCTACGGTGACCGCGCGATCGCCCAAACCGAGGATCGGGAAGTGGTTGACTTCACAAGGGCAGCGCTCGCGATGGTGGAAAACCTGGACCGTAACGTAGGCCGCCTCCTCGCTGCCCTCGACCATCGCGGCATCGCGGATGACACGATCGTCGTCTTTTTCTCGGACAATGGTGCCAATAGCCCCCGCTGGTGCGGTGGGATGCGTGGCCGCAAGGGAACGACTGACGAGGGCGGAGTGCGCAGCGTTTGCTGTATTCGTTGGCCGTCAAGGATCGGATCCGGTAGGCGGATCGCAGCACCGACGGGTGCCATCGACCTGCTCCCGACGCTCGCAGCCTGCGCCGCCGCCCCGACGACCGGATGCCTACCGCTCGACGGTGTCGACCTCTCGCCGCTGATCACCGGTTCATACGATGCGACCGCTGTCCAGCAGACGATCGCCGAACGGGCGATTATTTCTTCATTCAATGGCAAGGTCAGCGTGCGGACGGCCACCCATCGTCTTGACGCCGCGGGGCGGCTCTATGACATGACTGCCGATCCTTGTCAGTCCACTGAAATCAGCGGGCAACGCCCTGAAGAGGCCCTTCGGCTCGAAGGCATCGCCGCGGAATGGCGGCGGGACGTGCTCGCCGCGGGTCCCAGACCGGATGTCGAGCGGTTCCCAGTGGGACATGCCGCAGCCCCTCACACCGAGCTTCCGGCGCGTGACGGCAACCCACATGGCGGAATCACGCGGAGCTCGAGGGCGCCGAACTGCTCGTTTTTCACGACTTGGACGAGTGTTGACGATTCGATCACCAGGACGGTCGACGTCCTGACGCCCGGCGACTACGTGGCGGAACTCTGGTACACCTGCGCCGCCGAAAACGTTGGCTCCACGATCGAACTCTGCTGTGAGCCCTCCACCACGACCCAAAACGCAACGACGCAGCCGCGGGGTACGGATGCTGCGGGCAGTGCTTCAAGGGGCCGAACGTCGATCACACGTTCCATTGCCGAGCCCTTTGACCCACCGCTGAACCTCGGCGAGGATCGTGTCGAGCGGCAAGGGGAGAGCCTCGTCAAACCGTTCAAACCTCTGCCGCTTGGCACGCTCTCGCTCACGGCAGGCCCGGCGACTCTCAGCCTCCGTGCCACGACCATCCCCGGGGCAGGCGTGGCGGACGTTCGCAGGCTCGTTCTCAGACCGGCCCGCCACTGAGACGGCCCGATGGGGATGTAGCCTCGGCCAGAGGCGACGGAATGGGTGGTCCGTGGGGCGGCGTCTGGTTCTTTGGCTCGAGATTCTCGAAGCTGTTCTAATCCATGGAAATTAAGAGGCCGGAGCGCTTCCGTCACCGCGGCGACCCGATGAATCGGAGAAGATCACATGGCGAGCGTCTCGGACGACACGACCATCATCCACTCACAGCCCTGCTGGACGTTGGACAACGACGACATCCAGGTCGCGGTGACCCGTCTTGGCGGTCACATGGCACCCGTGACGTTCGACCGCAGGTCACCCCGGCCAATTCGTCCCTACTTCATCAGTCCCTGGCAGGACGAGGGGCACGAGTCTTTTCCGGCCGCCGTATTGACTCCGCTGCGAGGAGATTTTTTTTGCCTCCCCTTCGGAGGCAACGGGGAACCGGAGGACGGCCGACGACACGAGCCGCACGGGGAAACCGCCACCGGGAACTGGTCTTTCGATGGAAGAGATCGCCTGGCGGACGGCACACAACGTCTTTCCCTCTCCCTTGAGACACGCGTACGCCCCGGCCATGTCCTCAAGGAACTCACCCTGCGACCCGGGCAGCCCGCCGTGTACATCCGCCACCACGTCGAGGGGTTCGTGGGGCCGGCTCCCGTCGGCCATCACGCCACGCTCTCGATGCCCGATCGCGAAGGGGCCATCCTCGTCTCGACGAGTCCCTTCCACATCGGCATGACGAACCCCGGTCTATTCAGTGACCCGATCTCGCGTGAGTATCAATTCCTGGCGGTGGGTGAGCCCTTTGACGACCTGACCCGAGTGCCCACTCTTTTCCGTCAGCCAACGGTCGCGGACTGCACGCGAGTCCCGACAAGAAGGGGCTATGCCGACCTGCTCGCGATCGTCGCCGACTCGAGCCGACTGGAAGGTTGTCCCGCATGGACGGCAGCGGTTGACCCCGACGAGGGCTGGTGCTGGTTTTCGCTACGGGATCCGCAGGTACTCCCGACGACCCTGTTCTGGATCGAGAACCGCGGCCGCCATGGCTTTCCTTGGAATGGACGCAACAACTGCCTCGGACTGGAAGATGTCTGTGCCGCCTTCGCCGACGGAATCGCCGCCTCCAGACAGAGCAATCCGCTCTCGGAATTGGGGGTGCCGACCACCATCGCATTCGACGCCGACCAGCCCCAGGACTTCCGCTCCATCCAGGGTGCGATCCGAATCCCGGCGGGGTTCGACTCGGTTGCGACAATCCGCTTCGAGCGTGACGGCATCGTGCTCGTCGCGCGGTCGGGCTCGACCGTGACCGTGCCGATCGACTGGCGATTCGCCCTCTCTAACGACGGTGAGCGATCGAGTGACGCTCCCGCGCGATCGATTCAATAGGCGTACGCGAAGCCGCTGTAGCCTCCGGAACGGCTGCCAAGTGAGTCCAGCGACCAATTGTAACTCGTGTACACCGCCAATCGCTGCGTGAGCGTCCAGTGAGCCCCTAATCCACTGACGATGTCGGATGGAAAGAACGGAATGCCACCGGCGTTGTAGAAGCCCTGGTAAAACACCGCGACGTCCTCGGTGACCTGCTTTTGGATCGCCCACTGGGCAGCGATGTTCGGCAGGCTGAGGAAATCCGGAATACCGTCACCGCCCGCACCGAAGAAGCTGACGTTCCACTCGACGAGCCAGTCGTCCGGCAGACGATGATCGACCAGTAGGGCCATGCCCGGCTCGCTCCCAATCTCGAATGGCCTCGAGGCGAGACCTGAAATGATGAAAACCTCCACGCCGACGATCGGGAGATACAACTGATCGGCATCACCCCAGAGATGCATCTTCAGGTCAAAGATCAGTGGCGCGAACCCTCCATACCCAGGATCGGTCGGCGAGTCCTCGACGACGGTCGGCCCCTGACTGATCAGCCGCAACTCACACGAATCCGTCAGACCCGTCCGCATCATGAATGGCCAGGACCACGTCGCCGGCGTGCCGTCATCGCCGGCCAGAGAGAAGGTTCCCGGAATGGTTTCGATGTACGACCGCCCCTTCGGCAGTGTCAGAGGAGAGTTGGGAAAATTCGCCGTGTCGGGGCCGGGCGCTCGGATGTCGCACGGCGGTGGACGACCACTCGCATCACTCTCCGGGATCAGCGCGTGAACGATTCGATAGATGATGTTGTCGTCGCCGGATGTTGCGGCAGGAATCGAATCCGAAACCGAGAGCGGAGCGAATGGCTCTAGCGTCTCATACACCTCGACTTCCGCGTCGGACGCTTGAACAAGCCCTCCCGCGAGAAGGAGGAGTAAATAACTCGCTATCCTGATTGTCATCGGAGCCCTCGTTGACCGGAAGCGATGGACACCCCTTGGTCTTGTTTTCGGCATCCGTGAGCGCGAAATACCATCAGATCAACGCACACGACGGCTTCCCAGCCTTCGCACTTCGCCGTGAAGTGGCATTCAGCGAGAACGGGTATTCAGCCGACTGGCCCGACCAAAACACTGCAAGTCGATCGACTGATTCAGGGTGCTTTTTTTGAGGCGCCGCCGCCCCCAATCTCGCGCAGATAGCCCATCGCGCCCATCCACTCGATGACTCGATCCGGCCATCGGTTGACTGGCTGTCCATTCATTTTCATGCCAAAGCCATGTCCACCGTGCGCGAAGATGTGCAGTTCGCATGGCAGACCAAGTTTCTTGTATTCCAGGTAAACAAGCGCGCTCCCGGCAGCCGTCAGAGGGTCGTCGTGCGAGTGAATCAGGCACATGGGAGGTGCCTTTGGGGTGACGGTGATCTCGGGAAGGAGTGTGGTCCCTTGAGCCGTCAGGTACGCGGGATAGATCGGAACCACAAAACTTGGTGTCGGATCGTCCGCCTCGATTGACCGATCCAGCGGATAGGTTCGCTCATTCCCCTTGAGGGCTGCCATCATCGCCAGGTGCCCCCCTGCCGAGAAGCCGAGGATCCCGATGCGGTCGGCATCAAGCCCCCAGTCAGCCGCCCGTTTTCGAACGAGACCCAGAGCCCGCTGTGCATCCTGCAGCGGCTCCTTGGGCTTGGCGGGAACACGGTATTTCAGCAATAGAGCGGTCACACCATGCCTCGTCAGAAACTCGCACACCTGAGTTCCTTCATGTTCATACGCGAGAATGCTGTAGCCACCTCCAGGACAGACGATCACAGCGGTACCGTTTGGTTTCTCTGCCTTGTAGAAGGTCACCATTGGCTTGGTCACGTTGGTGAGCCTGACGATACCGTCGTCCCGATTGATCTCCTTTTCAGGACCGACATCCGCCATAGTCGTCTCCGGCACGCCCTCCGGCCAGAGCACGACTGTCGTCGACTCGGCTGCATTCAGGGAGGCCGTCGCCACAATGACACACAGCACGACACACTTCTTCATTTCATCGCCCTCGCGTTCATTTCATCGCCCCCGCGCGGCTCCGCACCCCGTGTCGCGATGAGACAACTTGGTCGCGACACTCTTCCTGAGGATCATACACGTCCATTTTCCAACGCATCAGAGTCCCCCAATCGGCAGACGCCGAGACTCCTGGCTCGCCGGCGTGGACTGCGACACCTCTCTTGTCGATTCATTCTCACCGCTCCCCCCAAGCGTACTGCCCATCACGGCCGCACGCAGATTGATCATCTCACGGATATACTCACCATCATCACAGGCGATTTCTCGCGGATGCATGCAGATCGATCAGATCATGATCCCCGGATGAATGCGACGGCCTATGAAATACCACCTGAGAGCAGGGATAATCTCTTTCTTCCTAATACCATGGGTTTGTGCAAACGGTCCGGTGCAGGCCGTCGACGCGATTCCTTCACCCATCCTGCTGAAGGAATACGTCTGGGGTGATCTCCCCACGCGCTCGTGCCACGCGAGCACTATCGCCGAGGCGGAGCCGGGTGTCTTCATCGTCGCCTGGTTTGGCGGTACTGCTGAGGGCTTTCCGGACGTCGGCATCTGGACATCGCGATTCGACGCAGGCGAATGGACGACACCCGTCGAGGTGGCCAACGGTATGCAGCCGGATGGCACCCGTTACCCCTGCTGGAATCCCGTGTTGTTCCGAAAGTCGGAGGCGGAACTACTTCTCTTTTACAAGGTCGGCCCGAATCCTGAAGCCTGGTGGGGCCTCAGGCGCCTGAGCCGGGATGGTGGCCTCACCTGGAGCGAGGCCGAGCGGCTCTCAGCCGACGGTGGACCGGCGTTCGCCGAACCTCTTGGTCCGATCAAAAACAAGCTGCTTGGCCTCGGTGATGGTGTACTCCTATCGCCATCGAGCACCGAAGGCGAACAAGGGTGGAGGGTTCATTTCGAGCGATCGGACGATGGCGGTGGAACGTGGAAAATGATTGGCCCAGTGAACGACGGGATGGCGATCGGAGCGATCCAGCCAAGCATCCTGACTCTCGGCAGGAATAGACTGCTTGCCCTCGGCCGCACTCGTCAGAAAAAAGTTTTCAAGATCACCAGCGACGATGGAGGTTTGTCATGGGGCAAGATGACGCTTACCGATCTTCCGAACCCCAATGCCGGCACCGACGCCGTCACCCTCGCCGATGGCCGCCACATGCTGGTTTACAATCACAGTGAGAAGAATCGGTCGCCTCTCAATATTGCCCTTAGCGACGATGGAGACACCTGGAACTCGACCGCGACACTGGAAGCGGCACCGGGGGAATACTCCTATCCTGCGATCATCCAAGCATCGAATGGGAATGTGCATATCACCTATACGTGGAATCGCAGGAAGATCGCCCACGCCATCCTCGACGCGGAGGCACTTTCCTCGGACGGCACTCGCTCGCCGCAGGCCCACTGACCCCCCCCTTGCGGCATCCGCCACGATGTTTGTTCCTCCACGGTGCGATCCGGATCGTCTTTTCAGCGGCTCTCACACGTGCCTCAATTGATGGATTCCACGATGACATATCGATTCATCACGTTCGTGCTCATCGGTTTCCTGGCGACGCCGACCAATGCGGTGCTGGGAGACGAGCCTTCGCCGATCCGACATTCGTTCATCGTGTTCGGCCACCGTACCGCGATCATCGCCGAATCCGGTGAGGTCGAGTGGGAACATCGGGGGCGTTCCAGGGATGGATTCGTGCTGCCAAATGGCCATGTGCTGATCGCATGGAGTGATCTCGTTCAGGAGGTGACGCGCGACAAGCAGATCGTCTTCGAATGGAAGCTCAGTTCGGACAACCGGGAAATCGGTACGACCCAGCGTCTCTATAACGGCAACACGCTCGTGACCGAATTAGGGCCGCATCCACGGCTACTCGAAATCACCCCGGATGGCCGAAAGGCAGTGGAGTTGACTCTCGTGCCTGAAACCGATAACGCCCACATGCAAACCCGTATGGCGAGGCAACTCCGCAGTGGCAATTATCTCGTACCGCATTTGCTCGCTTTTCGTATCAAGGAATACGAACCAAACGGCACCGTCGTGCGTTCTCTGGCGACGGACGGCGAGGAGATCGGGGGCCGTTCCGCCGAAAACTGGCCATTCACGGCCATCCGCCTCGACAATGGCAATACGGTCACATCGCTGACGCACGGCAACAAGGTCGTTGAGTACGATCCCGGAGGAATGATGGTCTGGAAAGTGGACAACACGGATGTCGACAACCGGCTCCGAGACCCCTGTGGAGTGCAACGACTGGCGAATGGCAACACCGTCATCGGCAGCCACGGAGTGTCCCAGGGAGCCTCCATGATCGAGGTCGACCGTGATCGTCGCATCGTCTGGACCAGTGATCATCCCGCCGCCGCCGCTGTGCATCACTTCCAGATCCTGACCACCAACGGGCTTGCAGAGCCCGGGATGCCGCTGAAGTGAGGCTACCCCGCGGTTCTAAGGGTTGTTCCCGAAATGGACGCCCACTCAACGAGCAAGGCCCGGCACGGGCCATATCGGCCAGTGTCGGGCCTGTGATGCAAAGCCTGCAAAAGGGACTGACATGCAGGCATTGCAACGGCTTGAGTGCCCGGTGGTTGTAACTCGACGAATCAGGCTCGCGTCTCGACGTTCTTCACTTCCTCGTTGATGAACACGATGACCGACTCCTCTTCGAGCGTGTCGTCTCCGGCACCACCGTCAACCGTGAGCGTTGCGAATCGCCCATGATTGATCGTCACACGGTCATCCCCCTTATCACCCAGAATCTTCATTTCGTTGGAAAGAAACATCCCGAACGATGCGCGTAAGGTTACCTCGTCATTCCCTCTGCCGGCCTCGATGGTGGATTTCTGCGATCCGAGGTCGGTTGCCAGGAACGAGTCATCTCCTTTGCCCAGCTTCGCGAACACCTCATTAGCGCTGACTCGAACCAATCCAACCCGATCCACACCGCCGCCGGTCGTGATGGCCAACTTGTGCACGTCGACATCGGCCACATCCGCCGTGGTTCGTCCCTTTGGAACGCTGATCACCAACTCGTCTGCGGTGATTTCTGTCATCTCGATATCCGTGAAGATCGAACCCCCGTGGATCTTCATCTGACCCGCGACATTGATTCCTTCCACAATTAGGTCGCCGACGCCATCACCAAGGACGACCTCAGCCGTCGCAGCCGATACCTCGCTCACGTGCAGGCTGTCGTCTCCCTTACCAAGGTCGGCCTTGATCTTTCCAGCGACCGAGAGGCCCTCGGCGACCCGTCCAAGGGTGACGTGATCATCTCCAGTGCCTGATTCGATCGTCAAATCATCGCCGAACACCGATTCCTCAATATCGACAGTGTCATCACCCCCTCCTGACACGACCCGCAGAGCCGGGTGAATGACGGCGTCATCAAGAGTCAGCACGTCTGTTTCATTCTGATTCCCACTTCCCAAGTAGACATCCACCCGCTCATCGCCGCGCACCGTGAGTTCATCCAGATCGACGACGTCTCTCCCCTTACCCGTGTCGATCACGAGCCGCTCGATGTCAATCCGGCGTCCGTTGAAGTCATTCATGACGAGGCGGTCATCACCGTCTTTCAGGCCAATCTCCACACCCTGGCCATTGAAGACGAACTCCTGCTGGCCGAGTCCATTGACGGTAGTCCCATTCAACCCGGTGACTCGGAATTTCTGGACATCGACCTGTTGAACGAGCACCTCATTGCCGAATGCGTCGCCGGTCACTTTCAGAAACCCATCGTCGATCTCGACGGCCACGTCCCCGGCCCGGCAGGTCCTGCGTTCGAGCCCTTCGATGCATAGAACGACATGTTTTCGTGAGCGACGAGAGCTGGCGGTCTTTTTCGTGGACATGGCGGGAACTCCTTTCTAGATGGTTTTTCACGGGGCCTCATGGCCCCTATCCCTCTGAGCGCATTCCCGATGCCGGTGTTACCGGGCGATCGGCCAGACTGGTCTCACGGGCGGTCCGGCTCGCCGCGAATCAATCGCCCGCCATGCAACCCACGCCAGGTGCGTCCCATGGGGTGGTTGCAGACCAATATGAGAAATGTGTTAGGACCGGTTCGAACCTTCTCCGCCCCCGTTGAATCGGCACAAAACCGACACGGAGACCCCAGG
>JBJTBB010000001.1:0-5521 GCA_046091125.1 Planctomycetaceae bacterium | reverse complement strand
GGGATGGTGTGTCGATACGACTATGACGTGGTTGTCGTCGGCGGCGGTCACGCCGGCGTGGAGGCGGCCTGCGCGGCGGCGAGGCTCGGGGCTCGGACGGCGCTTCTCTCCGCAAATCTCGACACCGTCGGCCAGATGAGCTGCAACCCCGCAATTGGCGGTGTCGGCAAGGCCCAACTCGTGCGTGAGGTCGACGCACTCGGTGGCGTTATGGCCCGAGCCATCGATGCCACGGGCATCCAGTTTCGCGTGCTCAATCGCTCGAAGGGCCCTGCCATGCACGGCCCTCGGGCGCAGGCCGACAAGCGCCTGTATCAGTCAGAAGTGAAGCGGTTGGTCGAGGAGACGGCAGGACTTGATCTGCGGCAGGAGAGCGTCGAAGACCTGTTGGTCGAGAAGCGACCCGGGGGACACGGCGAGGCCGAATGGCGAGTGCGTGGCGTGCGCGTGCGCGGCGATGCGGAATACGTGGCGGCCGCCGTGGTACTCACGACGGGAACGTTCCTGCAGGCTGTGATGCACGTCGGCGAGTCCACCACGCCCGGGGGCAGGGCGGGCGAGGGGACGTCGTCGGGCGTAAGCCGGTCGCTCCAGTCGCTGGGGATTCAAATCGATCGCTTCAAGACTGGGACGCCCTGTCGCTTGGACGCCGGTGGCATCGAATTCTCGTCGCTCGAGGAGCAACCAGGAGACGATCCACCGCAGCCGTTTTCCTTCCTGACGGATCGAATCGTGCAGTCCCAGCTTGCGTGCTGGATCACCTATACCACGCCCGCCATTCACGACGTCATCAGGCGGAACCTCCACCGGGCCCCGATGTACACCGGCCAAATCGGATCGCGCGGCCCGCGGTACTGCCCCAGCATCGAGGACAAGGTCGTGCGGTTCGCCGATCGCGACCGCCATCAACTGTTTCTCGAGCCGGAGGGACGCAACACCCGCGAGGTGTATGTGAACGGCATCTCGACGAGTCTTCCGCGGGACGTGCAGGACGAGATTGTGCGGATGGTGCCCGGACTCGAGCACGCGAGGATCATGCGTTACGGATACGCCGTGGAATACGACTACTGTCCGCCGCAGCAACTCTCCGCGTCCCTCGAATCGAAACGGGCCGAAGGACTTTTTTGTGCGGGTCAGATCAACGGCACGACGGGCTACGAGGAGGCCGCCGCACAGGGGTTGCTCGCGGGTGCCAACGCGGCCCTGTCGGTGGCGGGGCGGGATGCGATCGTGCTCGCCCGCGAGGATGCCTATATCGGGGTGCTCATCGACGATCTCGTCACTCGCGGTGTGGATGAGCCCTATCGGATGTTCACCAGTCGCGCGGAACACCGTTTGGCCCTGCGGCATGACAACGCCGACCGTCGGCTCACTCCGTTGGCAGGGCGCATCGGCCTGTCTTGCGAGGCTCGTCTGTCGCGGTTGCGAAAGCGGCTTTCGGTCATCGAAACGACGCTCGCCGTGCTCGCCGACGGTCGACTCGAGGGCGTCAGCCTGAGGGACCACCTCAAACGGCCCGGCTTCGGATGGGAGAAGTGCGTGACGGCCTGTCCCGCGCTCGCCGCGGTGCCTGCCGACGTCGCCGAGCAGATCTGCAACGACATCCGATACGAGGGCTATATCGCGCTCGAGCGTGAGCAGATCGTCCGTCGGGAGAAGCTGGGAAGCCGTCTGATTCCCGAAACCCTCCAGTATCGTGAGGTCCGTCACCTCCGTGTCGAAGCGATGGAAAAGCTCTCGCAAACCCGTCCCCGGACGATCGGTCAGGCGGGCAGGGTCAGTGGTATCACGCCCGCCGACCTCGCGTTGGTGATCCTCCACCTGGAAAGCCATCGGCGGTCGGATCCTGAAGAGGTGTCTCTCGGCGATCGATGAGAATCATTCACCTGACAGCCGGCGCAGGTGGTCGGATCTGCGGCTCGTGCCTGCATGACAATACGCTCGTTCGCGCGCTGCGTCGCGAGGGAGTGGATGCGATCCTGTTGCCCGCCTACATACCGACGACAACCGACGAGGAGAACGTCGCCGAACATCGGGTCGTCCTCGGCGGTGTGAACGTGTGGCTTCAGGAAAACCTGCCGCTGTTTCGTCACACGCCGCGATTCATCGATCGCGTGTTCGATTCGACACGGTTGCTGCGATGGCTGTCGAACCGTACCGTCGCGATGAAACCTGCGACGCTCGGATCGCTGACGATTTCTTCACTCCTCGGAGAGGAGGGAAGACATCGAAAGGAGGTCCTCAATTTGGTCCGGTGCCTGACCGAGGACTACGGACCCGACGTCGTCCATCTGTCGAATCTTCTCTTGTGTGGGCTGGCGCCGGCGGTCCGCCGATCGGTGTCCGCCGCGATCGTTTGCACGCTTTCCGGGGAGGATCTTTTCATCGATCAGCTCGCCCCTGCAGACAGGTCCAGGGTGGAACAGCTCATCGCCCGACAGGCATCCGCGGTCGACCGTTTCGTGGCGCTTGATCGTTTCTATTTGAAAGAGTGCGTCCGGCGATTCGGGCTTCCGGAGGAGAGGTGCGAGGTGATTCCGCACGGCGTCGACCTCGAGGGGTTTCCGGATTTCGTCCGCCGACGGGAATCAGGCTCCCGCACCGGGCTCACCGACGGTGTTGTGAGGATCGGTTTCCTCTCGCGGATATGTCACGAAAAAGGGCTCCATGTGCTGATCGACGCCATGGGAATGCTGTTGGCGGCCGGGCGGTCCGTCGAGTTGTGGGTGGCCGGGGCGACGATCGAATCCGAGCGCGGCTATATCGATGCCTGCATCAAACGGGCGGGCGAACGAGGGCTGGTCGAGGAGAGGCTGAAATGGCTTGGACAGGTCGATCGGGCCGGAAAGCTTTCATTTTACGAGTCGGTCGACCTCCTCGCGGCTCCTGCCCTTCACCCGGAGGCCAAAGGGCTGCCAGTCCTCGAGGCCTGCGCCGCCGGAGTCCCGGTGGTCGCGTCTGATTCCGGCGCCTTCCCGGAATACATAGGCGAGTCATCGACCGATGAACGAGGACTGCTGCACGAGCCGGGCAGTGCTGCGGCACTCGCCGCCAGGATCGCGACCCTCCTCGACGATCCCGATCGGATCGAACGGATGGGGCAGGCTGCGCATGCGGTCGCCCGCTCGCACTATTCGGCAGGCCTCATGGCTTCAAGACACCTGCAAATGTACGAACGGATGGTAGCGGTCCGCGGAGCCTAGAGACTCCCCCAAGACGGGACGACGCGCATGATGGATGGAGCGGTTCGCTCAGCTTCAGCCTGCCGAGAAACGGGTCTCGTGCGCGAGACTGTTCAAAAAGGAGCGTGCCCGACCGTAATCACCGGATGAATACTCTTTCACCCGAGACTTGAGTGCCTCGATGAAATCGGCGACCGTTCCTTGAATCTGTTGGTAGTCCTCGAATTGAATGCTTCCGCCGGTGCTGGCCCGTTGGGCGAAGAGTTGATCGAGTTTTTCCCTGTAAGGCTTGAAAACGTCGTCCTGCAACACGATCGGGTAGTCGATTCGACCTGTGACGGGGTCGAGTTCGGTGGACTCAAGGCGGCGAGGTGACTTCATTTTGGCCAAACGGACGGCCCGCTCCTGCGTCATAGCGGGCGGCGCCTCCGCGGCGCGGGCTTCGCGGTTCACCCTGCGCATTTCGAAATAGGTTTCCGTCCAGCGCAAGCGATTCTCCATCTCCATCGTTTTGGCCTGTTCCCAGTTCTTTGCGGCCTCCGAATTCTGGAGATTCTGATACCCCTGGGCTCGCATCATCTGGGCCATGCCGTAATCGGCTCCCTGCTGGGCAGTCGAGGCATAGTTGCCCCAGCCACCACCTCCCCACCCCCACTGGCCGAAGCAGAACCCGGCAGGGATCAGCAGGCAGCCGGCAGCCATGGCGCCGCGGGCTGCGACAGCGGCCATTCCGGAAGGATTGGCAGAGCGTACGACCGATCTGTCATGAATTCCGACTCGCATACAGTCGTTTCCTCGGGATTCGCCGTGTCCGCTTGCCCCGCACGTTCGGCGGGTGAATTCCGCACACGAGACACTAGGTTGGTGAAGACTTTGCATGATAATCATTCGAGTGAACCAGGGGACAGGGCGGCGGAGAGCCTTCACATCCGCGGAAAACCCAACTTCGATATATACTTCATAGCCTCGGACTCGGCACGCCGCATACTTGGGAGAGCAACGATCTATGGATGGGCGACGACAACTTTCCGTATTCGGATTCTGGCTTTTTGCAGCCGGACTGGCGTGCGGATGCGGCGGAAAAGCGGCCCCCGATCGGACTTCAAAGGCGGAGCCGGCCAAGGTCGTCGTACCCTCCGAGAAAGGGCCCGAGAATCCAGGCGAATCGGCTGTGGCGATGCCCGACCCCGCCGCTGCGTCCGAGACGTCCGAGCAGTCGTCGCAGAGTCTCATTGATCAAATTGACGATATCGGCGACCTCGGAGGTGCTGCCGCGGAGTCGCTTCCGATTCTCAGGGAAGCCCTCGCGAACGATTCTGCGGAGGTGCGTTGGCATGCCGCCCGGTCGATCGGATTGATCGGCAGGGACGCCGTGTCCGTCGTTCCAGAACTCGTCGAAAGACTCGCGGATGACGATGTGCTGGTCGTCGCTCAGGCGGCGACCGCCATCGGGCGCATCAAGGAGGACGACATCGCGGCGGATCAAGGGCGGACGGTCCGGCCACCATCGGAAAGCTATGCGAAAGCGCTCGAAGCCCTCGTGCAGTCCGTGAAGCATCCCGATGCGAGAGTCAGGCGGGCTTCACTCCTGGCAATCAAGCGGCTGCATCCCGACAGGAACGACCTTTCCAATTTGCTTGGAAACATGCTCTCCGACAGCGAGCCTGCGGTCGTCATGGCGGCTCTTCGGTCCATCGCCGACGTCGGGCCGCCCGCAGTGCCATTCTTGGCCGGTGCTCTTCAGCATCCGCAGTCACGGTACTGGTCTGCGGTAGCCCTTACTGAGATGGGACCGCAGGCGGTCGAGGCTGCCGAGGAGCTCGTGGCCGCGATCAAAGAAGCCGATCCCGTGGAGCGCATGCAGATGCTGCTTGCTCTTGCCGCGATCGGTGAGCCCGCCGCGGCGGCGGCCGAGCCGCTCGTGGCGATGCTCGAAAGCGAGTCGGAGGACGATGTGTCGCTCAGGATCCCGCTCGTGTATGCGATTGGACGAATTCGTTTGGCATCGGCCCATAAGTCGCTGGAGAAGCTGCTCGAATCGGACGACCCGACGATCGCTGGCACTGCGGCATGGGCACGCGCCAGGATCCATCCCGACGCGGCCGACGAGGTTTCGATCGCGGTCGAAAGGCTGCTCAAGGGCGTCGAGTCGGCTGACCCGGTTATCCGTCAGGGAACGATCTCGGCACTCGCGGACTTGTCCGAGGAAGTCACCCAAGAACAGGCAGGACAGCTGGCATCATTGTTCTCGAAGAGCCTCGGGGATCGCGAGGTGCCCGTTCGCCATGCTGCGGCGGAATCGCTCGTTCGTCTCGGGGCAGCCTCAGTCCCCTCGCTCG